>JAFDHR010000441.1 GCA_019308645.1 Deltaproteobacteria bacterium | reverse complement strand
ATATCTTTAAGAGGGCCTGCTGAACCCCCTCACCAGAAACATCTCTGGTTATTGAGGGGCTGTCAAATTTTCGGGCAATTTTGTCTATCTCGTCAATATAGACAATACCTTTTGCTGCCTTCTCAATATCATAGTCTGCCATTTGAACAAGACTGAGAATTATGCTTTCAACATCCTCACCTACATAACCAGCTTCGGTCAATGTAGTAGCATCTGCTATTGTAAACGGTACATTCAATATCCTTGCCATAGTTTGAGCTAAAAGTGTTTTACCTGACCCTGTAGGCCCAATCAGAAGTATATTACTTTTATCAATCTCCACATCATTACTGTCGAGGTTTGCCCCGATTCGTTTGTAGTGATTATGTACCGCAACGGAAAGAACCTTTTTTGCCCTGTCTTGCTCTATCACATACTGGTCTAAATTCTTCTTTATCTCTTGGGTAGAAGATCCTTCTGTTTATTTTTCTCTTCCTGCTCATATTCTTCTTGGATAATTTCATTGCAAAGAGAAACACATTCATCACAGATATAAACTGAGGGCCCGGCAATGAGCTTTTTGACCTCATCCTGACTTTTGCCGCAGAATGAACAAACTAATTCACCCGATGTATCATCTTTTCTAGTCATTTCACACCACTCCCCTTATTTTTTCCTATATTTATCATTTCCCTTTTTGTAATTACCCTATCTACAATACCATACTCCAGCGCCTCTTGACCACTCATAAAAAAATCCCTTTCTGAATCGCTTCCCACCTTCTTCTTATCTTGGCCTGTGTGCAGGGCAAGGATTTCATTGAGGGCCCCTTTAAGCCGAATTATTTCTCTGGCCTGTATATCTATATCTGTAGCCTGTCCCTGTGTTGCCCCCATAGGTTGATGTATCATTATCCTGGAATGTGGAAGGGCAAACCGCTTTCCTTTGCTGCCAGCTGCTAATAAAAGGGCGGCCATGCTGCTGGCCTGTCCTGTGCAGATTGTAGTAATATCAGATTTTACATATTGCATAGTGTCATAGATAGCCAGTCCTGCGGTAATTGACCCTCCGGGGGAATTAATATATAGATTTATATCCTTATCCGGATCTTCAGATTCCAGAAAAAGAAACTGGGCAATGATAATATTTGCCATATCATCAGTAACTTGCTCACCCATAAAGATAATTCTATCCTTTAGGAGGCGTGAGTAAATATCATATGCCCTCTCTCCTCGAGAGGTTTGTTCTACTACCATTGGTATCAGCATGTTATTTTAGCACCTTTCTATCTTTTTGGCTTTCTTCGGATATTTCTTGAACTTCAGAAATTTTAGCACCTTGAACAAGATGATTCAAGATCTTTTCAATTAAAAGCTGGTTTCTGAATGAATCCATTAAATTGTTTTTTTCATAGTATTGCTGAAGCATAGCGAGGTCTTGCCCTGTTTGAGCAGCCAATTTCTGAAAACCATCCCTTATATCACTGTCCTCAAGCTTAATATCTTCCAGATCAGCTATTTTACCTAATATAAGCTCTTCTTTAACTTTTTCCTCAGCACCTACCCTCAAATTCTGTCTCATTGTATCTTCTGAAATACCAGCTGACTCGAGTTTAGATCCGGCGCGAAGAAAATTTTGCTTTATAGTAGCCATTGAGTATTCAATTTCGTTTTCGACCATAGCCTGAGGGAGTTCAAAATCTACTTTGGCTGCTATCTTTTTAAGAAGACGTTTTTTTAGCTCACTTTCTATTCTTTTCTCTTCTTGAAGGGTGATGTCTTTCTTAACCCTCTCCCTCAGATCTGCTAAGGATTTAAATTCTTTGCCAAGGCTCCTTGCAAAATCATCGTTAAGATCAGATAGATCCTTTTTTTTGATATCCTCAACCCTGATATGAAATGTTACACTTTTATTAGCTAATCTTCTATCACTAAAATCTTCACTAAAGTCTATCTCTATATCCTTTTTTTCAGCTTTTTTCAGTCCTTTAATGCCTGATTCGATTTCGGGATAAAAATTTTTATCTCCTACATGGATCATAAAATCTTTACCCTCTATTCCTTTAATAGGTTTGTCTTTCCACATACATTCATAGTCAATGATTACATAATCCCCTTCTTTTATTCCTCTTTCTTCATTGATGGAGACGAGCTGAGCATGAGCCTCCCTAATTTCTTCAAGTTTGTTATCGGCATTATCTTCAGAAATGTTTAAGATTTCTTTCTCGACAGAGATGCCCATATATTCCTTTACCTCAAAGTCTGGCCTTATCTCCATAAGAATAGTATATTTAAAATTCTTTCCTGGTTGTATTGCCTCATCTTCAATAGAGGGATTTCCTAATGGGAAAAGCTTGGTTTCTTCTATTACTTTCGAGAAGGATTCCTTTATTAAATCATTCTTGACATCAGTCATAATATCCTTACCATAATACTGCTCAAGTATCCTTCTTGGAGTCTTGCCAGGTCTAAAGCCTTTAACTTTAGCCCTTTTTGAAAGCTCATTGTAGGCTTGATCCAGTTTTTTAGTTACTTCTTCTGTCTCAATTTCAACATTAATCTGTCTTTTTACCTGACTTATTTCTTCAATATTTGTTTCCATAGTTCTTTATCCTAAACCTTAAATATATGACTCACTAAGGTTGATTGCAAACTGTTTATACACAAAGTTCTTAAGAAAATCCAAAATCCCTGGCTCAGACCCGCCTGTCCCGACCCGCCTGCCGTCCTGCGGGCAGGTATAATCGGGACGGAAAGGTGTCGGGCGGGCTTGACATTAATCCTCCTCAGGTGGATAAATTTCAGGATTTTGGCTTATATCCATACCTGGTGCGAGAGAGGGGACTCGAACCCCTATCCGTAAGTACGGGCTGGATCCTAAGTCCAGTGCGTCTGCCAATTCCGCCACTCTCGCACTTACTAATTTAATAGCATAGGTCCCATTTTTTAGACAGGATAGACCTGTCTGCGTGCAA
>JAFDHR010000440.1 GCA_019308645.1 Deltaproteobacteria bacterium | reverse complement strand
TCACCTTTATGAGGATGTAGTGAAGTATGCAAAAAAAAGCTAATATAAAAGAACTGATTGTGATAAGCGGCAAGGGTGGAACCGGAAAGACCAGTTTGCTTGGGGCCTTTGCCTCTCTGGCGAAAGATAAGGTCTTATGTGATGCCGATGTAGATGCAGCTGATCTTTATCTTATCCTGGAGCCGGACATACAGGAAAGACACGATTTTCAAGAGGGACATACAGCAGAAATAGACCCTGATAAGTGTACTAAATGCGGTTTGTGCAGGGAATTATGCCGCTTTCATGCCATTAGCCCTGATTTTATAGTAGATCCCATTGACTGTGAAGGCTGTGGCGTATGTGTCTACTTCTGCCCGGAAGATGCCATCAATTTCCCTGTGAAAACATGCGGCGAATTATTTGTATCAGAGACCCGGTGTGGTCCAATGGCACATGCCAGGCTTGGCATTGCCGAAGATAACTCCGGAAAGCTTGTAACACTCACACGCAAGCGGGCCAATGACCTGGCACAGAAAAGAGATCTCAACCTTATTCTCACTGATGGGCCCCCAGGATTGGCCTGCCCTGTGATTGCATCTATCGCTGGTGCTACCGGAGTGCTGATTGTTACCGAGCCGACCCTCTCTGGCCACCATGATATGGATAGAGTCGTTGAGTTAGCCAACCACTTTCAGATTCCTGCCTTCGTGTGTATCAATAAATATGATCTTAATGTAGAAATGACAGAGACAATAGAGGCGTATGCTCAGGATAAAGGTGTGCCCGTCATGGGAAGGATCCCCTTTGATCCCATATTTACCAAGGCCATGGTTGAAAAGCAAACCATCATTGAGTATGATGGGAGCTCCCGTGCAGCTCAGGCGGTCAAGGAAATATGGGAACGGCTGGAATCGAGGTTATAAGGAGAATCAATGATTTGTTAACTCATTATGAATTGGACTACGGATAGGCCTCCCTGCTCAATGGGAGGTTTTTGCAGGAGAGATCGATAAAGAAAGAAGATCAATAAATGTCAGAAGATTTTGACAAGGCAATGGATGAATTACAGGCATCTGTTATAGAAGATGCCCGGAAGATATACTCAGAGAAGGTTATCCAGAGTTGGCTTAACCCGAAGTATATGGGAGAGATGGAGAGTCCTCAGGGGCATGGAAAGGTTACAGGGACATGTGGAGATACTGTGCAGATTTTTCTGAGGATTGATAATAACAAAATCATTGATGCCAGATTTATTAGTGATGGATGTGCTACCACTATTGCTGCAGGCTGCATGGCCTGTGAGCTTGCCATGGGAAAGCCTTTGAGAGAGGCATTTAAGATCACAAAAGAGATAATCTTAGAGCAGTTAGGTGGTCTTCCAGAGGAAAGCATTCACTGTGCGCTTTTGGCATCCGATACCCTGAGAGCTGCCTTGACCGACTACGTTCAATCCAGAAATGAACCCTGGAGGAGACTATACAAAAAACATTAATGAATTAGAAAATAGAAAAAATACAAAATTCAGTATAAAGATCGTAGTTATTTCAGGCAAAGTATATAATCTGATGAAAACTATTTAGTAACTAAACGAAAACTAAGCAAAGCTGTCATTCCGAGCTAAGCGAGAAATCTTATCATGCTGATAATACAAACCTTATAGATTTCTCCCTACGTTCGAAATGACAAAAAAAGGGTTTTCGTTCAACCACTATTTAGGTAATCAAACAGTCTTTCTAAATGAACTACCCCGCAGCAGAGCTGCAAGGTATCAAAAGGCATTTTTATTAACCCCAATGCAGAGCATCGAGGAATTCTTTTGATTAGATGGCATCAACCTCGACAAATTTTGCCAGAATGTCGTCTGATGGAACAATAAGATATTTTTCCCCCTCAAACGTAATTTCTGTTCCTGAAAAGCTTTTATACATAACCCTATCGCCAACTGATACACCGATATCAGAATCCGGGGGTACTGCTACTACCTCGCCTTCTTGAGACTTTTCTTTGGCGGTATCTGGAATGATTATACCCCCAGCTGTTTTATCTTCTTTGACCTCATCCAACTTAATTAATAGGTTGTTGTTGATTGGCTGAATTTTTCTCATTGCTCCTGTCCTTTCTTTTATGTTTTATCCTCTTATTCCCAAAAACCTGTCTATCTTTGGTTGATCAAAACCTACAACGATATGTCCATTAATATCTATTTGTGGTGTTCCCATCTGACCACTTCTTCTAAAAATATTCTGAGCCGCACTCGAATTACGGGAGACATTAATCTCGTTGAAAGGAATGCTATTTTTTCTCAGATATGACTTCGCCCTACCGCACCATGGGCAACCGTCAGAGCTATAAACCACAACTTTTAGACGCTGCCCTTTGCCTTCCTTTTTAGCGACATGCTTGGTGCCACTCAACAATCGGCTATAATCATCCTCACTCTGAATCTATAATCATCCTCACTCTGAATGCCCAAAATATATTCTGCCGGCTGGCCCTTTCTCAGGGTGAGAAGGGTGGGAACAGAATTTATCCCGTATATTGGGTGGATATCTTTTACCTTTGAGGCATTAACTCTAAAAAGCCCTACATCAGGGTGTTTTTCATGAAATGAATCCAAAACAATTAATGCCTGTTTACTCTTTTCTGATGAATCAGTATAGAACAAGATCATCATAAAATCATGGTAGCGTTTTATAAGGCTGGATAAATAATTTTGATCCTGAATTTCCTCTATCATACCGTTTTTTCTCTCCAAAGATAAAATTTTCTCATGCTACCTATGAACCATATAACTACCCGGACTGAGAAATAAATAATCATCTCTTTTGAAATTGTCAAGGTCTGAAAATTTAAATGGCAACAAATTTTTCTGCTGCGAGCGACCAGCCATATTATTACCAAATATCTGCCCTTCAGGGTAAATTTGTTCTCATCTCATACCAACTTGATGACTGTTCTGTAGCGATTTCTAGAACTGCTAACGAGAGCAGAGGGATTTTTTTATCGTGACAATAAAAAAAAAAAAAGTTGACAGAACGCGCTGAGATTATTAGTATGTTTAAATGAGAATGAGAAACATTCGCAATATAAAAAATTATATGGAAGGTCACTTAGTAACTTCTCAGCGCCAGTTAATTCTAAGCCAAATAAAGAAATCTGGCGGTCATATAAGTGCAAAGGAACTTTACCAGCGTGCTAGTAGCAAAAATAAATCAATAAGCCTGGCTACTGTATACCGCACGCTCAGGTTATTTAAGGAATTGGGTCTAATAGAGGAGAGGAGGCTTGGGAAAGTATATTGCTATTATGAGATAAAGGAATCGCCCGAGCATCAGCATCTGGTATGCAGATGCTGTGGAAATGTTAT
>JAFDHR010000439.1 GCA_019308645.1 Deltaproteobacteria bacterium | reverse complement strand
AGAAGAACGATTGAGGAAATATTTGAGGTCTTCAGCGAGGAAATGAAAAAAGTCGGTATTACTGCCAAGGTTAACGGTCCCGGTGATTTCAGATTTACATGCTGGCATCAGGATATCTATGCGATTTTCACTAACCTGATAGATAACAGTATTTACTGGATGAATGAAAAAAAATCCCTAAAAAAGGAAATCACCGTCGACATCGCAACAGACGGAAATGAACTCCAATACATTGATTATCGGGATACCGGCCCGGGTATAGAACCACAGCTCATAGCCAGCGAAGTAATTTTTGAGCCTCAGTTTTCCACCAAACCAGATGGTACGGGACTCGGCCTAGCTATCGCAGGTGAGGCATCCACTCGGAATGGACTCGAGCTGAAGGCTTTCGAGTCTGAAAGTGGTGCATTTTTCAGATTGCAACCGAAGTCGGAGAATTAATCATGCCTGAGATCAAACTGTTGATTGTTGAGGACGCCGAATCGGATTTGAAGGTTTGCAGGGATTCTGTTGAAACTTATCAACAGAAGAAAAATGATGAAGGCGTCGATCTGACATTTGAATTGATAGAATGCAAGACGGTTGATGACGCTCTTAATAAAATAGACGGTTCATTCGATGGCGCAATTATTGACCTAAAATTTCCTGATGGTGATGACAGAGGAAAAGATGTTTTGGCAAAAATCAAAGAGTCTTTTTTTAGAATACCTGTGATTATTCTCACGGGGACGCCAGACAGCATAGGTGAGGAAGAAAAACCTGATTTGATCAAGGTCTTGAAAAAAGGTGAGGCAGATTACCAGAAAGACATACTTGATGTGTTTTTTGAAATTTATAATACAGGCCTGACGAGGATCATGGGAGGAAGGGGAAAGATAGAGCAGACACTGAATAAAGTGTTCCTGAAGAATCTGTTGCCCCAGTTAGCGGACTGGAAAATCTATGGGAAAGAATATCCGTCAAGAACTGAGAAGGCATTACTGCGTTTCACTCTTAATCATCTTGTACAGATTCTTGATGACGATGAAGATCAATGTTTCCCGGAGGAAGTCTATATTTATCCTCCACTTTCTGATGGCCTGAAGACAGGAAGCATTGTAAAGAAAATGGATGGGGAAGATCTTTATGTGGTATTAAGTCCGGCCTGTGATCTGGTCGTCAGAAACGATGGCAATTTCAAGACTGACCGTATCCTTCTGGTTGAGATTGAAGAAGAAAATTCTATTATAGATGCAGCATTGAATGGCATTGCCAAGAAGAATAGGAAGAAGAATAGGCTTAAAAATGTTTTTGGTAATAATTACACGGATTACTTTCACTGGTTGCCGAAGACGGGCTACTTTAAGGGTGGATTTATCAATTTCAGAAAAATATCAACATATACAAAAGATGAATTCGAGAATGCTTATGCTCAACCGCACATTCAGATATCCCCGCACTTTGTGAAAGATATATTATCCCGTTTTTCTTCCTATTATGCCCGTCAGGGGCAGCCTGACATCGAACGCAATAAAATAATTGATGAGGTGATTTCCTCATCCGGGGAGAACGAATAATGGATGTTCACTCGCCGGAACAACGCAGCTACAACATGTCCCGGATAAAAGGTAAGAACACAAAACCGGAATTGCTGGTTCGTAAATGGCTGTGGTCGCATAGTTACAGGTACCGACTTCATCGAAAAGACCTTCCGGGCAAGCCCGACATTGTTTTCCCCGGACGCAAAAAGGTGATTTTTGTGCACGGATGCTTTTGGCATAAACATAATTGCAAATATTTCAAGTGGCCACAGACAAATACTGATTTCTGGAAAAAGAAAATCAATAAAAATGTCAGACGTGACCAAAAGAACTATCAAGCTTTGACTGCAGACGGCTGGGACTATTTCATCATATGGGAGTGCGAACTCAAGGAAAAGCTTTCTGATGTACAGATTGAATTAAAAAAATTCCTGGACACATAGCACGCCTGAGGTGCATTCCGATGTAGGACAAAAATACCATATTTTCTTACAAAATCTTAAAAAAATGCAAGAGATTAATAATGGAATCAGGGTCTAACATATATTTGTCTTTCAAGGTCAAGAGAAAAAAATGTCAACTGAAGATAAAGAAGAACTTAAATTTCTACTCGAAAGATATTTAATTGAGAAACAAAGAGAAGAAATTTACAAGCACTACCAAGAAAGCCGGCAGGAATGGCTGGAGAATAAATTAGATTTTTCCAATGACATTAATAAATTAAAAGGAATAATGGCAGAATGATAGAAATTGCATTTAGTTCTTCTTTCAAAAAGGCATTTAAAAAAAGAATACAGGGGCAATTATATTTAGAAGAAAGATTCTGGAAAACAGTTGAGATATTTTGAAAATGATCTTTCCCGCCCCCCACAGCCAGCAACCAAGTTAAGCGCAATCAGGCAGGCAAGAAATCAGCCGGTAGCTAAGGAAGCCAAACAGAAATTTTATTAAGCCGGATGGAATGAGCCTCTGTTCATACAGATAATACTCAGGGGGGCCA
>JAFDHR010000438.1 GCA_019308645.1 Deltaproteobacteria bacterium | reverse complement strand
CCTAAACGCCTCCGTAGTAAGGGAATTAATCCGGAAGAACGAGCCGGTTATTTTCTAATGATCTGGCCCTCCCTTCGGGATAAATGGGCTAAACTCGGCGCATTAGAAACCGCCTTCACAATCCCGATCTTATCGGGATGGCGAAATATGGTACAGGAGCTATATGAAATAAAGCTTAAACTTTAAGACTAAGCAACACTGGGTTTGACCTTCGCATTTAAAGGGTTCTCTGTTTCGGCGGACAGGATGGCTATTTGTAACTTTCGCAAGGGTCCACAGTAAAAAGGATGGGCTTCTTGACGGCTTTGAGTAGAATGTTACCTTGTCCGTCCGAACTACTAATTATGGCTCCAAGGTGCTCTGATCCTGGAAAACCCCAGAGATCTTGTTATACCAGTTTGCCAAAGTCGGACATTATGGACGGTGTTTTTCACCTGTTATGCCGAAATGTGCGTATCTAAAAGTGCAATTGTTAGGCCCGGTATATTCAAATTTTAAAAAACGGCATTGGCCGTAATGGGGTAGTTTTGCCTAAAAATGGGCAGCTTTTTTACTTGACTTTCTTCTGGTGCTCTACTCAGGTTCAAAGTTCCAGGGTTCACGCCTGCCCGCCGGACGGCAGGCGGGTATGAGGAGCAGAAAGAGATCAACCGTGAACCGTGAACTGTGAACCAGACAACCTGAATAGTTACAAGCATTTAATAAAAAGGAGGTATGAATGAGACCTTATTTTGAAAAAATGACACCATTTGGTAAAGCTCTTTCCGATAGTCAAAAGGAGAGCGCAAAGGAAAACGTAGCACAAATAAATGAAGTGGAAAAAGATGTTGCCAATGCTGTTGAGGCCGTAAAAAATGCAGGTATACCGGCTGAGAAAATTAAACAGAGAGGTCAGACCACAGTCTGGGAAAGAATAGAGCACCTTGTCGACCCTGGAACCTGGTGTCCGCTCCATACACTGTATAATCCCCTGTTTAACGAGGAGGGCACAACCGGTGTGATTGATGGGCTTGCCAAGATCAACGGCAAATGGGCTGTTGTTATTGGTTTTGACAACAAGGTAATGGCAGGGGCCTGGATCGCCGGGCAGGCAGATAACCAACTCAGGGTCACGGACATGGCAAAAAGACTTCACGTTCCCCTGGTGTGGATTGTGAATTGCAGTGGCGTAAAACTAACAGAGCAGGAAGAGGTTTATGCCAACCGAAGAGGAAATGGCACCACCTTTTTCCGTCATGCGGAACTTGAAAAGTTAGGTGTTCCAATTTTAGCAGGTATTTATGGAACAAACCCAGCCGGCGGCGGATATCAAGGCATTAGCCCCACCATCCTTCTGGCACATAAAGATGCTAACATCGCTGTAGGCGGCGGCGGTATTGTAGGTGGTATGAGCCCAAAAGGTTATTTCGATGAAGAAGGGGCCGAACAGCTTATTGAGGCAACTCGCCATTTCAAGCAGGTGCCCCCGGGCAGCGTTCCTATACATCATAATGAGACAGGCTTTTTCAAAGAGGTCTATGATACTGAGTTCGAGGTTCTTGATGCCCTGAAAAAATACATGGATATGTGCCCAGCTTATGACCCTGATTTTTTCCGCGTTGATAAACCGAAAGAACCCAAGTTTCCAGGAGAGGATATCAACAGCATCGTGGCCTTTGCTCAGAAGAGAAGTTATAACTTTCAAGAAATGCTGGCCCGTATCTTTGATAACAGCGAACACATGGAATTCAGGCCAGACTATGGCCCAGAGGTCTATACCGGACTTGCCAAGATTGATGGTCTTCTGATAGGCTTTATAGGAAATAATCAGGGATTTTTAGGTCAAAACTATCCTGAATATGCACCTTACCCTGGCATTGGTGGGAAGCTTTATCGTCAAGGCCTGATCAAGATGAATGAATTCGTCACCCTATGTGGTCGCGACAGGGTTCCTATCGTCTGGTTTCAGGATACATCTGGAATTGACGTAGGAGATATTGCAGAGAAGGCGGAGCTGCTTGGCCTTGGACAATCTCTGATATACTCCATAGAGCAAACTGATGTCCCCCAAATCTGCATCGTTCTGAGAAAAGGAACAGCGGCTGCCCATTACATCATGGGAGGGCCAACGGCCAATAACCACAATGCCTTTACTCTGGGGACACCAACAACAGAAATTTACGTCATGCATGGTGAAACGGCCTCTGCTGCCTCTTTTTCAAGGAGATTAGTTAAGGAAAAGGACGGCGGACGTCCACTTCAGCCAGTCATTGACAAGATGAATGCTTTGGCAAAGGAATACTATGATAAATCCAGACCAATCTATTGTGCCAATAGGGGCTATGTGGATGAAATTATCTCTTTTGCTGATATAAGAAAATATATTGTGGCCTTTGCGGGCTGCGCCTACCCCAAGACTTATTAAAGGATAAAAAAAAGGGTTAGCTCCTGATACTGTGGAGCTACCCCTTCAATAGGGTAAGAAAGGTAAATAGGCAACTTTGTAACATTTTAGCTCTTTGAAATTACCTGGTGAATGAGCATGGAGATGTCTTTTTTTTACTCCTGCCAGTCAAAGGAGCACGTGTATGTCTTTTTTTACTCATGCCCTATAATAAATGCATCGGCGTGATCCCGATAATCGGGATGTGCCAGGCGTAGCGCATTCCGCATAAGCGGATAAGGCCGAGTTGCTTTACATCCCGATTATCGGGATCCTGTGAGGCCCATTGTTTAGGGCATAGATAAAAAAAGACATACACGTGCTCCTTATGAAATCCATAACCTTGAGGGCATGTAAAAAGACATCTCCATGCTCATGCGTCTTACCAAGGATAACTATATGGCCTTGAGTAAAGGCCAGAGGGAGTTTTCAAAGAGCTAAAATGTTACGCAACTTTAAGTTTGGGGGCTATCTATATGGAACGATACCAATTGGCTGCCTATAGCTGGGCTGAGATACATGATATGGAGAGAGAAAATAAAATCATCCTTATCCCTCTCGGCTCAACAGAGCAGGAGGGAATCCATCTCCCTATCGGGGTGGATACATATGTAGCAGAGGCTATAGCGCAAGCGGTAGCCAAAGAAACAGATTGCCTTGTTGGCCCTCCCTTACCCGTGGGATATTCAGAATGGTTTCTTGAATTTCCAGGAACAGTATCATTAAAGATAGAGACGCTCATGCAGGTATTAAGAGAATATATATCCAGCCTCATTCATCATGGTTTCAAGAAATTCATTTTTGTTAATGGCCATGGTGGCAATTCTTCTGCAGTGGACATTGTTTCCAGGGAATTTATAATGAGCCACGACGTACAAATTGCCATGGTGGAGATATGGAAGATCGCCAACTCCCTGGCAAAAGATATCCCGAAGCTAAAAGAAAATACCTTCAAACATGCTGGAGAATTAATGACCTCGGTTATGCTTTACCTTCATCCTGATACGGTAGATATGAAAAGGGCAAAGGCTGAATATGTCAAATCAAAAAAACCTCATTTTACGGCGAAATCAACCCTTGGCCCTGCTGAATTTAAAGGGGTGGAGATTTCTCTTTATGACAAGGCCAAAAGTTTGACAGAATCTGGAATCATGGGAGATCCCTTGTCTGCCACAGCTGAAAAAGGAAAGATTATCGTTAATAGAATTACATCGTATCTGATAGAGATGGTAAAAAATTTTTAGCCTAAGATGATTATTCTCCTTTTGCCGCTCTTACCATAGCCTCAATATTTTCCGGGGGTGCAATAGCTGGTATGGAACAACCGCTTGAGAGTATAAAATTATAGGGGCCAATTGCAGAGATAAGGGCTCGTGCCTCCTCATAGACCTCATCAGCATTTTTAAAGACAAGCGTGTCCGTTGGATTTAAATTTCCTATTAAACAGACCTTATCTTCGAGCACCTTTTTGGCATAGACAAAATCCACCTTATGATCAAGGCTTAATCCATCCACCCCTGTTAAGGCCAGTGATTCCAGTCTATCATTGGTATCACCACATATATGCATCGTGACCTTAACGCCCATCTTTTTAAGGGCCTCTACCACCCTCTTTGTATATGGAAGGCCAAATTCCTCCCATACCTTAGGAGAAACAGCATCACCTGATGAGGATGGATCAGATATTTGGACAACGTCAGCACCAGCATGTACACAGGCTATGCCATAATATATCTGGCTTAAGGTTGTAATCTCCAGCAACTCTTTTACCCTATCAGGTCTCTTGTAGAGATCCTTCATTAAATCTTCAAATCCTCGTAACATGGTGGCATGCCTGAAAGGTGCCTGAATATAGGCGACAACTGGAACCTGTTTGGCACACATTTTCTTGAGCCTTTGTATTCCCTCAAGTATTATGGGAAGCCGACCATCAGTCCAGGGATTGGGAATCCTCAATTTTGGGAGATCGTCATCATAGTTCTTGACAGCATGATCGATAATTGCCGGGCTACCATCCTCTTTAATGTCCAGTTTGCATCCCATGGCCTCTGATTCTGCATGAATAGCTGACAGATCCCGAACAGTGTCATAGCCGAATTTTTTAAGGCAAAAAAAATGTGTATAAACAAGTTTCCCTACATCCTTAATTACCTCTGATACGGTAAAACCAGCCTGCCGAATCGCCCAGTCTCTAATTAAAGGAAATACAGGAATCCTGTCTGGCCTCTTTCCCTCAAGGGCCATCATTATCCTTTCATAGGAACTCATTGTGCTATTTTCTGCCATTTTATCTAGAAGTCTATATAACCCAAAATCTTAAAATTTATGTCAAGTTTTTTAACGTACTAAGGTGCAAAAGATAATTGGGATCGTAGAACGGTTGAGGTTGCGCAGCTCGAATCGGTTAACGT
>JAFDHR010000437.1 GCA_019308645.1 Deltaproteobacteria bacterium | reverse complement strand
AAGTCTGTATATAGTTATATTGGTTATAGATTGAAGAGGTTTTTGGATTTGTTCAATATCCCATGTAATGTTAATCTCTGAGTATGATTTAAAGTCCTGACAAAGCTCCTCCAGGGCAGACAGAAGCCCCAGGTCTTCAATTAAAGGTGGGTGCAGTGCATGAGAAAGTTCCCTTATTTCCATTATAGTTTTATTTGCAATAAATGAAAGCTCACTTAATCCATCCTTTATGGCAGAAAACTCATCTGGTATCTTTTTATTCGTCCTGGAAAGACCCATTTTTAATGCGCTTAATAGTTGACCAATGTTATCATGAACCTCCCTTGATAGCGCCTCCCTCTCCCTTTCCTGGATCTCTATGTTCTGCCTCGATAATAACTTGATCTGCTCCTCAGCCTTCTTTGTCTCAGTTATGTCCTGGAGGGTTTCTACGGCACCAATTAATCTTCCTTGAGAATCCTTGATTGGGGCTGCGGTAAAATGGAGCCATTTCCCGCCATGGCTAAGCCGGGGAAAATAATCTATGGCCTCAAATGCCCCATCTGTGAGATCAGAGGCCCTGTATTTTCCTGGATACCACTGAGGAATATCATTTATCTTTCCATCTACCAGAAGATCAGCCATGCATGGCCTCTTTTCATTGTAGAAGGGCTTCCAATGCCGATCAGTGCGAACTATATCCTTGGATTTGATCCCGCTGTACTCCTCCAGGGCCTTATTCCAGTAAATAACTCTGTGGATGTTATCAATAACAAATGTTGGGATAGGTGAGCCATGCAAGATATTCTTTAATTTCTCCTCGCTTTTTTTAAGTGCCTCCTCCGCCCATTTTCGTTCAGCAATTTCTTTAGTGAGAGAATCACGGGAAACAGTTGTGACATGCAAATCTTCCACCATTTTATTAAATATATCAACAAGTTCACCTATTTCATCCTTTGCATCATAGTTAATCCTTATTGGCTTCAAATCTCCTCGAGAGACTCGCAATGCTGATTCCGATACCTCTATAATAGGCCTTGAAAACTTTTTAGAAATAAATATAGCAAGCATGGTTACCAAAAAGGCAATACCTAACGCCAATGTAATCATCGTATTACGTATTATATATGCTGCCTTAAAGGCCTCTGAAGCAAGTTCACTCATCATAATTCCCCAGCCCCAACCATTAAAAGCGCCATCTCCCTCGAGGGCATACCGGGCGCTGATAACATCTTCTCCCTGATCGTTTTTATATTCCGTAATCCCTGTTTTGCCAGCGAGCAAATCCCTCACTACCAAAAATTTATCCAAGTGGTGTGTTTTGAGAAATTCCTTTTCATTGGGGCCTGCTAATATCTTGCCTCTTTTGTTGAGCAGGTAAGCGTTATTATCACCCACAATTCTTTCATCTAATGCTTGTATTCGCTCTATAATGTGCCCCATACTTACCCTGGTAGACAAAACCCCAATAATCTCCCTATTATTTTCATCTGTTATGGGGGTATTAAATCCGATCACCATCTTCCATCCTGCTGTTTCTGCACGATAGGCATCTAATGGAATAACATCATCTTGCCTGCATTGCATTGTCTTTTTAAACCATGTGCGATCGGCTCTTGATTGACCAATATATTCTTTTTGGGTGCATGCCATAATTATCCCATTTTTATCAATTACGGTAATTACATCATAAAAGGGATACGATTTTAAGGCCTCTTCTATATAATTCTGTTTTTGCTGTGTATCATTATCCTTAAAAACATACGAATGAGAAAGTAATTTGATATCTTGATAGCGTGAACTTACATAATAGGATATTTTCCTTCCACAATCCCTGGCAAGGTCACTTAAATGTGCCTTTGTATTTTTTTCACACTGATTTTTGGTGATATAAAAAGAAATAGTTCCACCAATTATTATAGGCAGTAAAGACAGCACTAAGAAGTAGATGAGGAGTTTCTTACCAATGCCAAATTTCTTATCTCTTTCTTTTTCCATTTAATTAAACTTGTGTATGCTACAACCTATTGTAATCATTACTCTTTTAGTTACATTCAATTTTTCTTTTCTTATGGAATATTGATGTTCTCATAAAATGTTTCAACAACTTGTCATTTCGAGTGAAACGAGAAATCTTCCCGCAGTAAGATGTTTTAAATACAAGATTTCTCCCTGCGGTCGAAATGACAGACCCGCCTGTCCTGATATAATCGGGGCGGGTAAGTTCGCTGAGTTTGACTTTTTACGAGCTTGTCAATATTGGAATACTCGAATTGGGGCAAACCCTGTTATAAACCAACACCTGCGACAGAACTTTTGCAAGAAGGGCAATGTCCATTCTCTATTATATTCTTAACGATCGAATAGCCCCACCTTTCAATCAATAGCTCCCCACATTTGTAACAATATGTATTTTCATTCCCCCTTCCAGGCACATTCCCCTCAAAAACATAATGGAGACCGGACTCTATGCCTATTTCTCTTGCCATATGCAATGTTTCTACTGGTGGTAACTCATCCTTGGTATCATTAAATGTCGGAATAATCAGGGTTGTTACCTCAACCCATATTCCGAGCTTCTTGGCGAGTTTAATGTTTTCCAGAACCGGCTCCAACCGGCCACCGCATATCTCTTTGTAAAATGTATCGGTAAAGGCCTTTAAATCAATATTAATACCATCAAGGTAAGGTGAAATTTCTCTCAAGGCCTCAGCGGTCATAAATCCATTACTCACAAAGATATTTTTAATTCCCTTCCGGTGTGCTATCTTTGCAGTGTCATAGGCAAGCTCAAAAAATATAGTAGGTTCTGTATAGGTATAGGCAATCGATTTACAACCAGAACTCTCTGCCTCCTTTACTATTTCCTCTGGGGAAATCTTCTCGCCAGCAATATATCCCCTTTTCTCCCTTGGCAATTGGGATATATCAAAGTTCTGGCAATGCTTGCATGTGAAGTTACATCCAACAGTCGCAATGGAATAGGCCTTAGAGCCCGGATAGAATTGGAAGAGGGGTTTTTTTTCAATAGGGTCAATATGTGATGCCACGATCCTATCATAGACAAGGCTAAAGAGGGATCCATCAATATTTTGCCTTACTCCACAGATGCCATAATTCTCATCCTTTATTGTACACCGGTGGTTGCAAAGATTGCACGTTACCCTATCGTCAGAGAGCTTTTTATAGAGCATTGCCTCTTTCATGATTTTTGCCTTCTCTTAAATGTAACGCAAGCGTTCACCGTTGGCAGTTCACCGTCGTTCGACCATGAGGCCTTTCGGCCCCGAGCTCAAGGCCGAGGGGCTCTCGACAGGTTCACCGATAAGCAAACAGAAGCAATGAATCGTTTAAATAGACATATACATCAACAGGCCAAACAATGGGTTGCTCCCGAGGAACCTCGCCCCTTTCGTACAATGGATAACCGTGAACCGTGCACTGTTACAATGTAATTTTATAAAGAAATCACCCCTAAGCATACAGTAATTTTTTTAAAAGGCATAACAATTTCAGATTACTGTAACAATATAAGGGTGTCAAGATATGCCGTTACTTTTCATTGTTACTTTTCATTGTTGACGTAGCTTTCCTGAGCTGCTACATCAATAACAATGAAAAGTGATGCTAAAAAAATTATGCTGATAAACTTTTTGGTTTATTTCGCCTTCCGTTTATTTCTCTTGGTGATCTATCTTCTACCTTTTAGGTTAGTTGTTCTTCTTGGCACCTTATTAGGGAGGGCATATTACCGTATTGATAGAACCCGGCACAGATTTGTCAATGCCAATATATCCATAGTTTTTGGAAGGAAGCTGGATAATAAAAAAAGAGAAATCCTTGGCAGACAAAGTTGTGAACATCTTGTTATGAATATTTTTGACCTTTTGAAATTAAACAAAACAATTACCCCTGAGAACTATCGTAAATTCATTGAGATTACAGGATCATCACACTTAATAAAATCAATAAAAAGGGGTAAGGGTACAATTGCAGTCACAGGACATTTCGGTAATTTTTACCTTCTTAGATATCTATCTTACCTAAATATTCCTCCAATGGCTGCTGTTCTAAGGGAGTTAGACAACCCTTACCTGGAACGTCTTCTCAGCTCCATTGTGAAGGCACATAATGTGATCACGATTCGAGCTGATGGGGCATTAAAAAAGATGCACCGATTGCTCCTGCAGAAGGCAATTACGGTAACCGCTGCTGATCAAAAGGCAGGCGGCACTCCAAGGGTTGGTAGGCATGGAATTGTGGTTGATTTTTTTGGTATTCCATCCCAGACACATATAACAGCTCCCCTTCTTGCAAGGCGTACAGGAGCCAGCATAGTGCCCTTATTTGTTATAAGAAAGGGACCGGGAAGATATAGGATAGAGATAAATGAACCTCTAAAACTGGTTCGTACGTCTAATGAGGCGAGTGATCTAAAGAAAAATACACGGAAAATAAATCAAATTTTTGAAAATTATATCATGAAGTATCCCCAACATTGGCTTTGGCTGCACAGGAGATGGAAGGATATACCTGGTCTGGAAGACCTCTATAACACCAGCAATCCTCTTAGATTGGTAGAGAATTTCAGGGAAGGTCAGGCTAGGAATTAGATAGAGGGAGAAGTTTTATAATGGGTATACAAGAATTACAGAAAGAAATAAGACGACTTCTAAAGGAAAAAAATGCCATTCTGTTAGTCCATAATTATGAAAGGCCAGAGATACAGGATATAGCTGATTTAACTGGAGATTCCTTAGGGTTATCAATCGAGGCGTCTACAACAAATGCCGAAATAATAGTTTTCTGTGGCGTTCATTTTATGGCAGAGACAGCCTCTATTGTATGTCCGGACAAGACAGTCCTCCTG
>JAFDHR010000436.1 GCA_019308645.1 Deltaproteobacteria bacterium | reverse complement strand
CCTGAAGGCGACGGCGAGGCATATCAGGCCCTCTGTCGCCAGGCTGCTCCCGATCTGGCCATACAGATCGACCGTCTCTTTGCGGATGGAACACCGGATTTTGAGACTATCAACAACTTGATTGCCGTCGGTGCCAATTGGCCGAAATTAAAAACTTTGCTCAAGGCCGAATCACCTGTAGAAATTTTGGTCGCCATCATGTCACCGTCAAAGATTCAGAAAAAATCCTTAACAGGAGATATTGCCTGGTTGTCTGAGTTCAAGCAGTTTCTCAAAACCACCATTGGTATAACGTTGAAAACCAAAAGCAGCAAATTTGCCGCCATAAACCGCGAACTTTGGCGGTTGGTGCTTTTCAGTGAATTCGTTTTTGATCTACCGGGAAACCTGCCGGATTCTTTAAAGGATGTGCCCAGGGCGGCAAAAACTTACATAGACCTTATTAATACGGTTTGCGATGTTTTGAGAGATTCTGAAAAACACCAGATGGTCTATATGAAAATGGCCGATCAAACCACTGACGATCTATCTTTGGAAAAACACATGGCCGGAATAGCTAATTTGGGTGTGCGTGATACTTTTGCCTTTGAAGAGCGCAATTATTTAAAGGTGTTTGTCGATGCCATATTGGAAGGCAAATTTGATTTGGCCACAGAAGCGATTAGCAATCGTACCCGTTCTATCTGGGTGCGGTTTATATCAGAGCGCCAGCAACTCTGGACCATTGCTGACCGCGGCTTAGAGTTGATCAGAACGGCCCAAGACTTAAAAAATGCTTTAAATGGCCTAAGGCAGGATCTTGAGCCGATTGTAGATTTTTATTGTGATCACTTTCGGCGCCTGGATCGATGCCACCGGGAATTTGAACAATCCGTGGCAGATGTTTTTGGCGAGTTCGATGTTCTGGAACCAGTAGTTGATATGGCCCGTAAAAGGTATCTGGAAACGGCAGAATTTTTGCAATCCATGTTTACAGCAGTGGTTAAAGCTGAAGGATGGCCTGTTAGCGGTCGCATCAGGAATAGCGAAGTGTTCGACCGCTTTGTAGCGCCCTGGTTAAAAGAGAGAAAAAAAATGGCCTATTTTCTCGTGGACGCTCTGCGGTATGAGCTGGCAGTTGAACTGGAAAATGAGTTGTCTGCCAGTTTTCGAACGCAAATCAAGCCGGTCTGTGCCCAACTCCCCACCGTCACTTCAGTAGGTATGGCAGCTCTTATGCCTGAAGCAAATGGTTATCTTAAACTGGTTTTGGAGAAAGATGATCTTTATCCTTATGTGAAAGGCCAGAAAGTATTGGTGCCGAAAGATCGTTATGAATATATTCGCAAGCATTTTGGGGACCGATGCCACATGAGGGATTTAGATGAACTGGTAGAAAAACCTAAAATACGGTTTCCAGAAACTACTCAGCTTCTGATTGTAAAAACGGCGGATATCGATAAAATTGGAGAAACCCACCCACTGGAAGCTCGCCGCATGATACCCGGCCTGGTTCGCAAGATTATCACAGGTGTCAACAGGGTTCAGGACAAGGGTTTTAATCAGGTCGTAATAGCTACTGATCATGGATTTGTGCTTCTGGACGAACAGCAGGCTGGAGACACGGTTAGCAAACCCCCTGGAGAATGGATCGCGATTAAAGATCGCTGTTTGCTCGGCAAAGGTTCTTCAGGAGATGGCGTACTCGTATTCAACAAGACTGAAGTCGGCATCCAGGGAGATTTTGAAGATTATATAGTTCCGCGTTCATTTGGGACCTTTAAAAAGGGGCATCCATATTTTCATGGGGGCCTTTCCCTTCAGGAATGCATTTTGCCGGTAATCAGTGTTGATTTTGAAACCAAAAAAGCTGAGCGTTTTAGCACCAGTATAGACATCAGCCTGTCGTACAAGGGCGCTTCCACCAATAAAATTACTACACGCAGGCCCATGATTGAAATTTCGATGTTCAGCACCATGTTTGACGAAATCGTTGAATTTCAATTGGAAGCGTATTCACAAGATGGTCTTGTGGGTGAAGTCGCCGCCAGTCCCCATGTAAATGCGGCCACGAATTTAGTGGAGATTCAACCGGGTCAAGCAATTAAAGTGCCCTTGAAAATGGATGACGATTATCATGGAAGCTTTGAAGTCAGGGCTATCGATCCGATGACTCAAGTGAACTATGCCACCTTAAAACTAAAAACAGATTATGTGGATTAATTATGGATGCACTCGATAAAAAACTAAATGAAGTTTACCCAGGAAGAGTAGTCCGTAAAGATTTGCTTCATCGTATCAAAAAAGGAACCAATGTACCGTCCTTTGTGCTTGAGTTTCTGCTGGCCCGGTATTGTGCCAGCGATGACCCGGACGAAATTGAAGCAGGTATCCAGGCGGTTTTTGAAACCCTGGAGAAAAATTACGTTCGACCTGATGAGTCCAATAAAGCCCAGTCGATTGTTCAGCAGAAAGGACGCCATAAATTTATCGATAAAGTACACGTGACCTACAAAGAGAGGGAAAAACGACACTGGGCCGAGATGGAAAACTTTAATTCCCGTAGAATCGCCATCCCTGAAA
>JAFDHR010000435.1 GCA_019308645.1 Deltaproteobacteria bacterium | reverse complement strand
TTTCCCTGATAGCATCAAGGAGACGATCCCAGAAGAGGCCTCCACCATACACCGGTTGCTCGGAACCATTCTGAACTCCCCCTATTTTCGTCATAATGCCAAGAATACACTGCCGGTTGATGTTGTGGTAGTGGATGAGGCTTCGATGGTAGACCTGGCTCTGATGTCCAAGCTTATCCAGGCTCTTCCCTTACAGGCCCGGATAATACTCTTAGGAGATAAAGACCAGCTCGCTTCAGTAGAGGCAGGCGCCGTTTTCGGTGATATATGTGATACTGGCACTGAACACCATTTTTCACAAGACTTTTGCAAGGATTGTAAAGAAATCACCGGATATGCGATTCATACACAACAAAATGGGACGTCTGAATCGGAGATTCGGGACTGTATTATTCAGCTTGAAAAAAACTATAGATTTGGCAGTGACAGCGGTATTGGAGCGGTAAGTTACGCGGTAAATACAGGAGATGGTGATCGTGCAATAAAACTTATGAAGGGCGAAAAATATGGAGATATTACATGGAAAAACCTTCCGCAACCCAAAGATTTCACTCAGGTTATCAAGGCTACTATTATGCAAGGGTATGGGGATTATTTAAGGACCAGCGATCCTTTTAAGGTTTTTCAGGTATTTGAGCGGTTTCGGATTCTTTGTGCCCTGAGGCAAGGCCCCTTTGGTGTGGCTGCTCTTAACATATTAGTCGAGCAAATCCTCAGGGAGGAAAGGCTCATAAACCCAGACAGGAGATGGTATCCAGGCCGTCCAGTGCTGATTACAAGAAATGACTATAATTTACGATTGTTTAATGGAGATATGGGAATAGTCCTTTCAGATCCCAGTATAAATAATGAACTACGTGTTTTTTTTCCAGCTACAAATGGCACTTTTAAAAAGTTTCATCCGTTCAGACTGCCTGAACACGAAACCGTATATGCCATGACTGTTCACAAAAGCCAGGGATCAGAGTTTGACAAAGTGCTTTTAGTCTTGCCTGACAGGGAATCTCCAGTATTAACACGGGAGCTCATATACACAAGCATCACCCGTGCTAAGAAAAACGTTGAGATATGGGGGGATGAGCATGTTTTTTGTTTTGCAGTCTCCCGATATATCGAGCGGACCTCAGGGCTGCGTGATGCGCTATGGAACAAAAAAATGGTGTAATTCTAATAAAACAAAAGGAGATGATTGGTGAAATCGAAAGTGATATCTTTGAAATTTGTATCGGAATCTGATGAACCGGTAGGATATTTGATGGTCGAAACCGATGACGAAAAACTTGCAAAGCAAACTGCTCATCAGTGGGGCGAGAGTAAATTGGACAAGCCGTTCGCAAGAGTGGAACTGCATCAAGGAGTCCTGGATTCTCCCGATTTAGATTCAGACATTTTCAACGGAGTTCGAATCTGGGAATTGCCATTTTGATTTGAGATTATATCCTCTCCCTATTCGGCCCCCAGGAAAAAAGATGAAACACATTACAGTAAATACTTACCAGAAGGACAAATACTACCCCCGCGTAGTGAGGGCGGTAGAAAAAATATTAGCTCGTGCAGACGTTGTTGCCCCCTCTGATATCCTTATCGAGATGGGCAATCTTTCCAAGAAAAATTATGAAGCATGGCGCAAAGGTCAAGTCCCTTATCTTGAACAAGTATTTGCGGGCAGTCTTTCAAAAGCTAACCGAATTCTTCGCATTATAGGCTTCTACGTACACGATCTCAATATGGTATCTCGACAAATGGTCTATCATCAATGGGGAAAAGGGAAAAATCGAATACTGAGATTTTCCAAATCAGGTGATCCGAATATAGAAAAGGCATATTCTCGGCATTACTCCTGGAATCAATCGCCGCAAAAGAAACAAATAGCCATAAACAACGCCAACAAGGCGGTGCAGTTGATCAGGGCCATAGCGGGCCAATTGAAAAGTAGTTCAAAAGTAAAAAGTCAGTTGCTTTTGCCTATTCTGTGTAATGGCCCTGGCAACTGCCCTTTAACGTTGGAAGAATGATGAAATAGGAAATAATCACCAAGTTTAAACAAAGGATAAGTATGCAACTATCAAAAGAAGATGTTCAATTATTTTATAAACTTTACCCCTCATTATTGGTCCATGTAAATTCACATCAAAACACGTTGAGACAAGCATCCACTCCTGCCGAGCTTATGGCTCACCCTGTAAATGAAAGAGTGCAAGTCAGAGATCAACTTTATCAAAATATAGAATTAATTGATTCATTTCTAAATGATAACCCGTTTCATTTTTCTGCTGAGGAATTAGGAATCGTACGGTCTTGGAAACATTTCATCCGTGATCGCTTTTATTTATTTCGCCATTTGAAGAAATATTCAATCTTTCTCAATTCATCATCTTCACCAAAGCCTTATGGTGTTCTTTCTATTTCAGATAGTCTGAAAGTCTTATTTCCCTATGTGCCGGTTATGGTTGAAACAGTTTTGCTTCCTTTCAAGGGGCAGATTATTTATGATGGATATATAGGTGCTTATAATATCAGCTTTGGTGGTGGAATTCGTAGCGGATTTAACGATTCTTATAATGAGGC
>JAFDHR010000024.1 GCA_019308645.1 Deltaproteobacteria bacterium | reverse complement strand
CTTAATAAAGAATAATTCTATAGTCTTTGTGTCTTTGTGTCTTTGTGGCAAGATACCTGGGTAGTCACAAATATATAGTAAATACTTTCAGAGGTCAAGAAAATAGAGTATAGAGTATAACGAGGATCATTATGATCAGGACCAGTTGTTTTAAAGATTCAAAGGATAGAGCACATACAGTCAGCATTGCAAGGAGCGATTTTCCCTGGCCTATGAAAGGATACAGATTTGAGAAATATCCTGATCTGATTCCATCTTTACATCTTCTTAGAGAGTGGAGGGCAGGAAAGATAACGGAAGAGGCCTACACACAGAGGTATTATAATGAAACATTGAGTAAGCTCGATCCAAGAAAGGTCTATAATGATCTGGATGGCAAGATATTGCTCTGTCATGAGCCCCCTGGAGCATTCTGTCACAGAAGATTAGTTGCGAGATGGCTTGAGAGTTCTCTGCATGTTAAAGTAGTTGAACTATAATCCTCTCAGTCCACTCGATGTATGTAAGATGAATTCCGAACCATTTGCCCAGGATATTGTTTGCATTTAAAAAAATCCTGCCCCCTTTTGTGATAAAGGGTTTAAAAAATGGTATAATGTAAATTGTAACGGATGGAAATTGAGTGATCACACCTATTAAAACAATAACAGTGATTGGTGCTGGAGCCATGGGTGCCTGCTATGCGAGCAAATTTTATGAAATGGATAAAAATTGCATATCCCTTGTGGCTACAAGTGATCGCTATGACCGGCTGAAAGAAAAAGGGCTGATCGTGAATGGAAAGCATTATTTTTTTCATGTTATCAGACCGGAAGAAAAGACACCACTATCTGATTTTATCATAGTAACTGTCAAACATCATCACCTTGAAGAAGCAATCAGGGATATATCGAACAGGGTGGGTGAAAAGTCCTTAATTTTATCCATTATGAATGGCATTGAAAGTGAAGAACAGATCGCTGTTGCATATGGGGCAGATAAAGTGCTGTATGGTGTTGCAGTCGGTATTGATGCGGTAAGACACGCAAACAGCATCACCTTTTCCCAACAGGGGAAGTTATTTTTTGGAGAGGCTAAAAATCTACATCATACCGAGCCTGTCATGAGGGTTCAATCCCTTTTTAATCGAGCTGGAATTATATACGAAATACCTGAGGATATGATTCGAATCCTTTGGTGGAAATTCATGATTAATGTGGGAATCAATCAGGCCTCGGCCGCATTAAGTGCACCCTATTCGGTTTTTCATAATTTTCAAGAGGCCAGAGAGCTCATGGAATCCGCAATGAGGGAAGTCATAACCATTGCTAAAGCAGAGGGAATCCATTTATTTGAAGAAGATATAGAAAATTGGAATTCATTTCTATCTACACTATCACCACAGGGTAAAACCTCCATGCTTCAAGATGTCGAGGCTAAAAGGAAAACGGAGATAGAAATGTTTGCAGGAAAGGTGATTGAGCTCGGGAAAAAGCACGGGATCCCAACGCCGATAAATCAGACACTTTATAGATTAATAAAGGTCATAGAGGGAATTTACACACAAAGAGGCATAATTGGCCACAATCAAAGGTAAGAATTCTGGTGATCTGCCTGTTGGCCAGGTGAACGCTTTTTAAGGAGGCTCACCTTATGATGAGGGAAATAAATGGGAAAGGAAAATTACAGAGACAGGGTAAGGCAAATAATCGAGATCCTCGAAAAGGAATATCCTGATGCCAAAACTGCCCTTACCTTTAAGAGCCCTTTGGAGCTTTTGGTATCGACAGTCCTTTCGGCCCAGTGCACAGATGAAAGAGTAAATAAGGTAACCAAGGTGCTATTTAATAAATACAGGTCTGCAAAAGATTATGCTCGGGCAGATCTTACTGAACTGGAAAATGATATTAGATCTACTGGATTTTTTCGAAATAAGGCCAAATCCATCAAGGCCTTCTGCACCACTCTATTAGAGAAATTCAACGGGGAAGTGCCGGACAACCTTAAGGACTTGGTATCTCTTCCTGGAATTGGGAGAAAGACCGCAAATGTTGTGCTTACTGAGGTATATGGAATCCCTGGCATAGTCGTTGACACCCATGTCCTGAGGTTGAGTAAACTCATCGGGCTGAGCAACAACAAAGACGCCACCAAGGTAGAATTTGATCTTATGGAGATTGTTCCAAAAGAGAAATGGAGGCTCTTTTCAAACCTCTTTATATTACATGGACGGGCCATCTGTGTTGCAAGAAGGCCAAGGCATCAGGAATGTAAAATCGTTGATTTCTGTGAAGAGGGGATCCGGTGGAAAAAAACACTCTCATAAGATATAGCAATTTTAGTAACATTTTAGCTCTTTTAAAACTCCCCCTGGCCTTTATTAAAGGCCACATAGGTATCCATGGTGATACGCATGAGCATGGGGATGTCTTTTTTTACATCATGCCCTCTAACATGGGGCCTCAGCGTGCCGCTTCAAACCATGTGCACAAGCAACTCGTCATTGTCTTCTAGGAACTTTGTTTGTGTGCACTGGTTTGAAGCGGCCTACCGACTCGTCTTTGTGAGGGCATGATAAAAAAAGACATCCCCATGCTCATTCATCAGGTAATTTCAAAGAGCTAAAATGTTACCAATTTTGAAAGAAAACGTGGACTAAAAAAATATGATCCAGTTTAATGCATTGCTCATCGCATTCCTTGCAGCCTTTGTCTTTCAATCGCTGTTTCAGCTTGCCCTAAACCTGATTAATATCACCCATTTACGCAGACACGGAAAGCATGTCCCACGCGTCTTTCAAGATACAGTAGATAAAGAAAAATTCTCTAAGATTATATCGTATACAGCAGATTCTACCAAATTTGGCATTGTTGAAAAATTATTTGATCAGGCGTTATTACTTGTCATTTTATTGACTGGCCTTTTGCCCTGGTTCGTTGAAATAATAAATGCCTGGCACATAGGCTTTATAGGTGGGGGGCTGGCCTTTTTTGCCATTATTATAATCATTGCTAATCTGCTTGATATTCCATTTGATCTCTATGGGACCTTTGTGATCGAAGATAGGTACGGATTCAATACCAAAACCATTAAATTGTGGATCATAGATTGGGTTAAGGGTATGACTATCTCATTTATTCTGGGTGCTATCGTTATCTTTTTTCTGCTGATATTGGTGTTCTATTTTAAAAATGCCTGGTGGTTTTTCGCATGGATAGTTATTTCAGTGTTTGAGTTGCTGATTATGTGGTTATATCCGGTGCTGATTGCTCCACTGTTTAATAAATTTGAACCAATTACAAATAAAGAACTCGAAAATAAGATCGCTATCCTCATGGGGAAGGCAGGGCTTGCAGTTAAAGGGGTGTTTCAGATGGATGCTGGTAAAAGGAGTAAACACACCAATGCCTATTTTACAGGAATTGGTAGAATTAAAAGGATTGTTCTATTTGATACCCTCTTGGCATCCCATCCTGATGAGGAAATCCTCTCAGTTCTTGCCCATGAAACGGGTCACTGGATGAAAAAACATATTATCAAGCAACTTGTTTTATCAGAGATTCTATCTTTAGTTGGGCTGTTTATTGTAGCGAAATTACTTAACTGGCAGCTAATTTACCAGACATTCGGTTTCCCGGAACAGATTGAATACGTCGGCCTGTTTCTTGTGCCTGTCCTTTTAAGCCCTCTTAGCTATTTTATGAGGCCTATAGGCTCAGCTATCTCAAGAAAATATGAAAGAGAAGCCGATGATATTGCTGTTAAATTAATGGGAACAGCCGGACCGATGAAGAATGCCCTGATAAAGCTTAGCGCTGACAACCTGGCGAATTTGGCACCACATCCATTTTTTTCCTGGTTCAACGATTCACATCCACCACCGGTGGAAAGGATAGAGAGGCTTGAAAATATAATGGAAGATGGTTCAACAGCTTCCACGCATTACCAACCGAGCACTGAAAAAAACACACAGTCGGGCCGTCCACTCTAAACACTGATTGTGTGGAAATTTCCTCAACAGCTTTCCCGTGTTGTTAGTGCGTGGGCGAATCGCATTGGTGAATATGCATCCATTCGGAAATAGAGTGCAGGCTCAATCAACTCCAATTCCATTAAGGCAAATGTGCTTTGTTCGGTACGCACAAAATCTGCTCTCGCATAGAGCGGTATCTGAGGAAGAGAGTCAATGACGTGTTGACTGATGTGTAGCAACCCTGGCTCAACAACTACAGAACGTATATTACCACCATGCTCCTCCTGAACGCGAAAATCATTCATCTTTGGGGTTTTTAAAATGGTATGGCTAAGTACAGCTTCAAAATAGATCAGGGAAAATTCACCCTCCTCTATAATTTTTGGCATGAAAGGTTGTACCATATATGCACGCCTTTCAAATATTTTCTCAAGCACAGGTATCTTGGCGTTACTTTGGCTTCGATGAAGGCGAAATGCATGACCCGCACTCGCACCTATGATTGGCTTGATTATAATCTCCTCTGTGTCGAGCTGGTCAAAGAAAGATCCTAATTTTTTCGTATCCAGCGCTCCCTCTTTCCAAAGAGTTGGAACTATGGAAGTACCTTTCAATGCAATGTCGCGCAGGTAGGTTTTTTGCATATTCCATCGCACTAACTCCAATGGGTTTTCCAGACGAGCACTAGAGGAATCAATAGATTCGAGCACAGACAGGAACGTATCAGGATCATTCTGGTAATCCCACGTCGTGCGAATTACCACCACATCGAACTGGCTCCAGTTATACTCCTTACGCCAAGAAACCATTTCAACTGTCCAGCCAGCATTGTGAAGGTACTCAATAGTCAGTTCATCGTCGCTGACGTATCCTTTTAAATCATCCATTGTAAGGAAAGCACATCGGCACATAAAATACCCATTTATTCTGTGGAGATTTTTATCTGAAACTTTTTTCTTGTCACGATTCAGACTGTTTCCCTGTCATGCTCTCTATTTCGATCTTGATCACTAACGTTTTTTTTAATATCGCATCATCAAACTGGAATGTTCCATCAGAATATTGACTCATGATGATGCTGAGTGCCTTTCGTTTTTCTTCCGTATCTTCAAGAAGAACAGCCTTTCCAAAGCCGATAACGCTCTGGTACTTCATACTCCAATGACATGCATCTTCAGCTTTTACAATTTCGGTGTTTATATCAAACTCAAAGCAAATGTTTTGATTCTTTTTGATGATATCAATCTTCTTTCCTTTAAGAGGGCCATGGAAATACAGAATCTTATCTCTATAGCCAAAACTCAACGGCACGATGTATGGAAAATTACCCTCAGACAAGGCAAGACGACAAACAAGTGATTTCTTGATAATGGCTTCGATGGCTGACGCTTCGGTGATTTCTTTTTCCTTTCTTCTCATGAGCGTTTATTCCTTTCTTTTAAATAATGATTGGTGATAATCTGCTGAAAAAGTAACCGCTTTTCAGGAAGAGTTCATTGCCGGGTTAGCCTTCCAAAGATTTTTGTGAATTTCAATAATAAAAGTTATTAGTTTCAATGCGCCCGGTTTCGTCGAAATCAATACCTTCCATTTCAAGTAAGGTTCGTTTCATTTTTATACCGCCTTGATACCCTCCGATAGTGAGGTCCGTACGAATAGCACGGTGACATGGGATTATTATTGGGAATGGATTGGTTGCCAGGGCGTTTCCGACTGCGCGAGCTCCCCTCGGTCTACCCACGTGCCTGGCAATGCGCTGATAGGTACTGACAGCCCCACGAAAAATCCCGTGTTCTGCAAGCAAAACCTCCTGCTGAAATTCAGAGCACAGGTCCATACTAACTATTTGGAGTGAGAACTGTATGTCTTCACCTCTGAAGAATGTTTCGATATTATCGGCAATGACATCAATTTCAGAACAAGTAGCGGCTTCAGAATCTGGAAATAATTTGACCAATTGGTGTTTGGCCGACACATTCGGCGTTGAGAGCAAGGCTCGAAAGATTTTAGGCTGGCCTTTATAGACTGACCAGACCAGAGCCACTGGTCCGAAAGGGCTTGAGCGAATCAAGAAAGATAATTTGGCAGTTTTACTGTATATATTTTTCATGCGTGTACCAGCAGAAATGAGCAACACTCAAACCATGCATAGCATTACTCAGCAAATGACCCCAACGTTTCTCACAGTATTATTTTATGGTTTTTTTCGGATATACATCACCTTCGTCACTCGTACCACTGTTTGACCTGCCTCATCTGTAATATCAACGAAAAACTCTGGAAGATATTTTTGTCCATCGGCAGTGTTTTCCAAAATATTTTTTAGTTGTTCCTCTTTGATGATGAACCTTGCTATTACTGTTCCCCGACCTGGTTTGATAAAATCTATATGAACAGCCTTATCCCACACGACATATTCTTTTCCCAAAATTTTTATCAACATTATCATGAAGAAAGGATCTGTCATTGCATACAAAGAACCACCAAAATGTGTATTCACATAATTACGATTGTACCATCTCATCTTCATCTGAACGATGATCTCTTTCAAATTAGGAGAGACTTGCCTCACGACAATCCCTGTTCCCCAGTAGGGTGGGTATACATTTAAGAAAAGCTTAAAAAGTGTGGAATTCATTTTAGTTTCTCTCAATAGTAATTCTACTGTTTCATATATATACCAAAATCAGCGACATAATCATTCAAATGGTAGTGTACATCTTTTTAAGGCTACCCAACTGGTTCACTCCCCAGCTGTCGTGCAGCACTTTTATAGCTTTGCATAAAAGGTGAAATTACGAAGCAGCAAGGAAAAAACAAGGAGCATAAAAAAGGCGATCCGGTGCATTGGCGGGTTAGCCGCAGTTGTCATTGTAATCTATATCTTATATGAGTCAAACAACCTGCGTTCCATTTCCCCTTCAATTTTGGCAGCCACTTCAATGAAAGGTGTTAGGGGTGAAAATTGCAATTTGTTCTTCAACAATTCATCAACCTGAAAAATCCCAGCAGAATTAGCCAGTTTAATCTCAATGCATACTGGTTTTTTTTCACCCTTTATAATATTTACACTATCCACGGCCTGTGCAGACACAGAATGGATATTCACTTTTCCTGCTTCAAAGGGAATCCGGGAACGTCCTTCTGTCATATCTGTTGCGTCGGCTACTTTTAGGACACCAGCTTCGATAGTAAGGCATTTCTCGTCTGCTTCATGGGCAACGATGGCATGCAGCGTTTCTGACACCATGGTCGTTAAATCCGGCTCCTCGTAGATCCCTTCTAATAACTCACGTGCTTTGCGAAAAGCTATAAACAGGCTATATCTTTCATGATGAGCCCGTTGCACCGAAATTCCCGTGTCGTGCAGGCAGGCTGACAGCACCACAATCAATTCTGCATCTTCGCTGGTCAATCCATGATCGGTAACCACACTCGGCTCAACGCCCCCTTTGACTAATAAGCGGATAATGCGCAAAGCAGCATTAGCTACAATACGAATATGCACCTCGCCATGATCACTAATTCCTGAACGATCCACAGTATTGATATTCGCGCATTTCCAAATTTGAAACAATTCTTGATCTGCATTGATTCGACTCACCAGGGCTTTCAATTTTTCATTATTGCGTAAAGGTATTTTAAATTCCATAGATATTCCTTATTCCATACCCCTATCGAGAAGCGGACAGGCGCGGTAGTAAGCCGTCGCCTGCATCCAGCTTGTGAGATATGAGATTAACTCTCTCCTCTTTGTGGAACAATGCAGATGAAAGTGAACGTCTCCGAGCCTATATTTCTAAATTGGTGTGTCTCGTTACTATTGATATACACATAATCGCCTGTTTGCACCGGATGTTCATTGTCCGTTGTATCTGTCACAATACCGTTGCCCGCTTCTATTTTTACCAAATGTGGGAAATCGTGACTGTGATGTGGGCTCGTTCCACCAGGCTCTATGCTGAAATAGCGCATTACGATCTCCTGCGATCCGTCGTCTGGACCTATAACGATTTGCTTTTTCACATGATCATATCCGGCTACATGGGTGAATGGAACATCACTTAATTTTTTAATAATCATAGCTCTCTCCTTTGCTTGTTACTTTGTACGTAATTGCTCAAAATCCTGTGGAGCAATTACAATGGGACTATAAAATCAAACCAAGAGATGATGTAGTGTGAGGGTTGGTTATTTTCAGTTCCTAAATAATATTTCGCCCAATTTAAATTTCCTCTCTACATAGCGGCATCACGGCACACCGTGGACCGCCAAGGACTTTTGATAACTCGTTTCCATCGAGTTCAATGACCTCGATACTATTTTTCCGCAACTCCTTGTTGGTAGCTACATTCCTGCTCCAGGCAATTACTACACCAGGCTTAAGAGTGAAAACGTTGCCGCCAACTCCCCATTGCTCCGCCTGCGATCTAACCCGATCTTCTCCACCAACTTTGATGATACGGATAGATTTGAGTTTTAACAACCTCCTGAATGTCTCAAAAATATTGGTTTCCATACGAGTTTTGATCCTGCCTCCTTCCCCTTTCCACAGATGAAAAATATTTAGTGAATCTTCAATATACGGATAAAAAAGAAAAGCATCCTGATCTACCATGGTAAAAAATGTGTCAACATGAACGTAAAAGCCAAGATCTCCCTTCGTAAGCTTCTTATTATCGAATTGAAGAGCAAGCACATCGGTAATCTCTGAGTGCTTCATAATATTTTGGCTGATCGTTAAAATGGTTTTGGCATGCGTTCTCTCGTTCAGGCCTATGAGTAAGACATTTTTACTCAGGGGGAAAACATTACCGCCTTCTAAAGTGGTAGTATGTTCTTCCGAATTGCCGTACCAGATATGATATTTCAAATCTTTAAAATACGGATGATATCTAAAGATATATTTCACATAAAGTGGCTCTCTTTCTCTGGCCCGACCATACATTACGGAAAAGGCTATTCCGTTTCCAATTGCTGCTGCCGGATCACGCGACCAGCCAATATTAGTCATTGGCGTCATGCAGAATTCATTTGTGGTATCAGCCAAATCCTGGAGCGAAACTTCGTTAGTCCTATTGTTCAGTTCTTCTTTGCTTATTCCACCGGTAAAGATGTTGATCAGTTCATCAATATCGACACCTTCCATATACCTTTGTGTGGTTTCTAAGGTCTGAGGGGAAAGACGCTTGGACTCGTAATCAACGCTTTTTGTTATAAGTTCTTTCCTCAGTGTTTTGTCCTTGAGGATATCTTTCAAGAGATCCTCCATAATATGGACTTCAATTCCATGTTTTCTTAGCATATCCACATAGGCTTGATGCTCCTCTGTGGCTCTGAATGGCCAGGGAATATTATCCCATAAAAGGGACTTCATATTCGATGGAGTCAATCGCGTAATTTCCTTGCCGGGGCGCTGCATCATGGCGGCCTTGAGTTTGCCAATTTCGGAATTTACTTGAATTTTCATTGTAAAAAATCCTTTCACGCCAGGAAATAAATCTTAAGAAAAAAGTTTTGTTAACTGCTCATGTTCAAAACTGATGGGTTTGCAGTTCAAGGATAGACCAATAAAAGAAGGCTTGATTCTTTCATTTAGGGTTAATACCCACCTGCTTACTTCCCCGCTATTTTTAGCATAATCGCATTCTGGACGTACATTCGGTTTTCCGCTTGGTCAAAGACCATTTGTGCATTGGAGTCCAGGACCGAATCCGTCACCTCAATTCCCCTTTTTGCCGGTAGGGGATGCATGAAATATGATTCTTTTCCGGTAGCCGCCATAAGTTCATCGTCTACCTGAAATCCTTGGAAACGTTTGATTCGTTCTTCCAATTCATCTTCTTGTCCCATGGATGCCCAGACATCAGTATAAACAATATCAGCGTCATTCACAGCCGTCTTGGGATTATGAGAAATCTCGACCGTTGACACGCCGGCATCTTTTGCCAGTTTCACAGTGTCAGGATCGGGACTGTAACCTTCTGGACAGGCACATACAAGATGAAAGGGCAGCCGGGCTGCCAACCTGAACCATGAATGGACAACATTATTTCCATCCCCGACATACACAATCTTGAGATTATTCAAATTTCCACGATGTTCCAGTATGGTGAAGATATCCGCCATAATCTGGACAGGATGATTATAATCGGTGAGACCATTTATTACAGGTACAGAGGCATATTGTGCCAATTCGAGAATATTGCTATGGTCAAAGAGCCTGGCCATAATCATGTCGTTATATCGGCTCATCACTTGGGCAATGTCTTTGATCGCCTCGCGTTTCCCTATCTGTATATCATTGGGCCCAAGGTACAGAGGATGTCCACCGAGAAGGAAAAATCCTGTTTCAAAAGAGATGCGTGTCCGAGCGGATGGCTTGGCAAAAATCATTGCCAGGGTCTGATTCTTAAATGGCTTATAATCTTCCCGGTTCTTCAATTTGGCTTTAACTTCTTTTGCCAGATTGAGCGTTTCCAGGATTTCCTCCTTACTAAAATCAGTTATGTACAGATAATCACGTTTCATTGAATCTCCTCGTTAATCTTTTTTTTGGTAAGTGTTCAGGGTTCTTCGATGATTTCAGTGCCTGCCCTTCCTGCCACAGCCTCTTCGATAGCTTCAATAGATGTTATCAGGGCCCTTTTCCCATTGCCCTGCAGAAATTGAATAGCGGCTTCGACCTTGGGCCCCATAGAACCTGGCGAAAAGTGCCCTTCTGCGAGGTACTTGGTAGCTTGCCCCAGAGTCACTGTATGGAGAAGCTTCTGACCAGGCTTTCCGTAATGAAGAATGGCGCCCTCTACATCACTGGCTATGACTAAAATATCCACATCAACTTCTTCGGCTAACCTGGCACTGGCCAAATCTTTATCAATAACGGCATTAACTCCTGTGAAAGTACGTCCCTTCTGGATCACTGGTATTCCTCCTCCTCCACAGCAAATAACGATAAAATCCATTTCGATAAGCCTGGTAATTTCGTCTTTTTCTATGATGGTAACAGGTCTGGGAGAAGCAACTGCTCGCCGGTATCCTTTTGCGGTTTTCAGTGTAGGATAAGGTAAGGATTTTGCCTCCTCCTCCGTATAGATGAAACCAATGGGTTTTAAAAAGTTTTGAAAAGCGGGGTCCATTTCATCTACGACTACATAAGTGATAAGGTTTACTAAAGATTTTTCGGATATTATGCCCATCTCTCTAAATACTCTGTCAAGGCTGGATTCTATCATACAACCAATTTGACCTTGAGTCTGGGCTACCAGAATCTCAAGAGGCAATTTTTGGGCAGCATCGCAACATTCCTGCTGCACCAGCAGATTTCCGACCTGGGGGCCATTCCCGTGGGTGATAATGATCCTATACTTCTCGGAAAGCCGGGCAATCTGCTCAATGGGTACTTTGAGATTCTGAAACTGTTCTTCAATAGTGCCCACCTGGCCTTTTCGGATGAGTGCGTTACCTCCAAGGGCCACCAGCAAAGTCTCTTTTTTGTTTTGGCTTATCATGTTAATCTTGAATAAAGGTGATTGAACCGTTTCTGAATCCGCATGATATCATGGATCCTTCCACCGATGGCAATGGTTTCAATTTCTTCAATTTTCCCAATTATCTCAAAAAACACAGGATTTTGCATCCTTTTAATTTTATTCGCCCAACGGAGATCGCCTTCCTCTATAGAGCTGAAAGTCCCGAGATTGTCGAAGGGCGCCAGCGGAATACTTAAACCTAACCCTATTTACTGAAATTCACATTAAAGAAGTTTTGTTAAAAAAAAGATTTATCCCGCACGTCGAAGCGAAGCGTAGATCCCGTCCCTCGGGGTCGAAGATGCCGCAGCGCGGTGCCCCGTTGAACCGGGTACCCTCTGGGTGTTCAACTGGGGTTAAATTTTCACCCCGTTGAATGTTTACCACGTGGATTGCGGAGCATATTCCACTGGGGCCTTAACTTATTCAACTGGGGGTCAGCATATTGAACTGGGACTTGATCACTTTACTTGCGCGTATTATCTTTCCTGCCAGGTAGGCCTTACAGTCAGTTCGTTCAAAGAAACACCTTGAGGGCGAGTTAAAGCAAAGTGAATAGCATTTGCAATGTCTTCTGGTTTCAGAATTTTGCCCTTATCAACAGGGATGGGAGAACCGCCTTGTGTGAAGGAATCGAAGAAAGCTGTTTTTGTCATACCTGGGTGAATCAAGGTCACTCGGATGTTATGACCTTGAACCTCATTACGCAATGCCTCTGAAAAAGCACGAACTGCAAATTTTGTAGCCGAATACATGGCAAAATTGGGTGAGTACTTTAAACTGGCCACTGAACCTATGTTAATAATATCACCACCTTGTTGTTCCATCATGGAAGGCAATACTGCTCTGGTCATGTAATATACACCCAATACATTCACCATTACCATCTGTTCTGCTTTCTTGGGATCAGAGTCAACGATTTTTCCGGAAAATCCAACTCCGGCGTTATTAATGAGGATGTCTATTTTGCCAAATCTCTCAAGTGACTGCTTAACCAAGTCTTCACAGTCGGGCAGCCGAGTCACATCACATCGTTCCGCCAGGGATTCAACGCCCAAAGACGCAATATCTCTCCTCAGCATCTCAAGTAGGTCAGCACTTGTCGCACCAATCACAATATTAGCGCCACCCTCTGCCAACCTCAGAGCAGAAGCACGACCAATTCCTTTACTGGCTCCGGTGACCAAAGCCACCTTTCCTTTCAACGGGATCATAGTACCTCCTAAAAAACAATTTCTGCTTAAAAGAAGACGCTGGTTCTAAAATGACTTATCAGCACATGATAAAGAATATATTTACATTAAAACCATGGCCCAAAATTAGAAGAAACAATAGCATATTATCATGCTAAGTGCTGAGTGAGCAATCGCAAAGATTATACTCATTAGAATACGTTATAGTATTTGCGAATCGAAGCACTAAATTTAAAGACAGAAAGTGAATAAGCGTACTTTTAGAGAGACCTCATCAAGGTGATTTCTTGATTCTTAAGGTGTTTTGGAACCAACGTGTGCAGCCCATAAGGCTGTGCTTCCAGCCTCGGAAGTAAAAGTACCCAGACCCTCGCGAAAGCAGAGGGGGCCACTTCAGTGGGGCTAACAAATTTGCAGGCCGTAGCATAAAGCGAACATTGCAGCCTCGGAATCCAAACTGTCCTTCCCGCATTGCGGGATGGAAAGTGGTGTGGGCAGTGTATCGGGTGTCAAGCCTCTACGTTGTGGGCGAAGACCGATGTATTCCGTGAAGAAACAGATATATGCAACGGAACAGTCCGTCGGGGTAGGGATGGCGGCATGTAAATAAGGAGGTACGGATTAAATTGGGGAAGGTCTGATAGATAGGCAGGATCTATCCTTGAATGCCAGAGACCGTCCGTATAAGGGTTGAAATCTGAAGTCGGAAGGATTCTATCAGACTGGCGGATGAGGTCGTATGAGCGATGATAGAGGTGGACAACATAACCCTTCTTAGCAAAGGACCTCTGGGAATAGGAGCTACGAGAATATGATGATGTGCCTGAGTGTCACAATACTGGCGGGGAGGCAATGGCTTCCAGCGGGTGACTATTAACAGGCTGATGCGGACATAGGGCACTGCTGGAGACGGCAGAAACAGAGTTGTCGCTATAAGAACATCGCTTATGATCAAGGCTAAGGATAGGGTAAATGCATTTGTAAAACCCGTATGCAGGGTAGGGCTTAAAGGTAGAGCAAATGGAGAGGGTGCAGGAAACGTGGACTATGGAGAAGGCTAAACGGGCACGGAAAGCGGAAACGCCGAAACGGCCAAGCCCTCACCTAAGGTCAAGCGCGCCTGCGCTCTACTCGACCCCCTTTTACATTCTCTAGGATGCCAAAAGGTCAATAAGAAAGCAAGGCAGAATTATTGCGGAAAAATACAGAGGCAAAACCAGTATTATTGGATAGATAACAGGTGGGATCTGAGGTTTGCCTTTATATTCTTTAAGCCAAGTTTCTTATCAATGTTTTCTCTGTGAGACTCAATCTTCCGAGTGGATGAATTTATTCGCCTTCGCCAGAATACCCTGTAGCTTGCTACAGGGATGAATGGCGAGGTGAACCGCGCCGTAGCTCCAAAAGCGAAGGCGGGTTGGCTT
>JAFDHR010000434.1 GCA_019308645.1 Deltaproteobacteria bacterium | reverse complement strand
ATTCATCTGGAGAATACAAAAGACAAATTAAAGAGGAAATTCGGTGTTGAAATTAAACTTAATACCCCTAAGGTCCCTTATAGGGAAACCATCAAAAATTCAAGAGAGAAGATAATATATAGACATAAGAAACAGTCTGGAGGCAGGGGTCAGTTTGCTGAGGTTCATTTTGATATCTCTCCTTTGAAAAAAGGAGAGGGGTTTGTCTTTGATGAGGCATTAACCGGGATGAATGTACCCAGAAATTTTGTTCCAGCCGTTGAAAAAGGAATAATAGAGGCTATGAAGAGTGGAGTTATGGCAGGATATCCAGCTGTAGATCTAAAAATTCGATTTTTTGACGGAAAATCTCATGATGTTGACTCATCCGAAATGGCCTTTAAAATTGCATCTTCCATGTGTTTTAAAAAGGCCTTCCAGGAGGCTACGCCGATTCTTTTAGAACCGATTATGAGTATGGAAATAACTGTTCCAGAAGATGTTATGGGAGATGTAATAGGTGATCTTAACGGTAGGAGAGGAAGAGTTTTAGGCATGGATAGCGATGGGAAACACCAGATCATAAAGGCTGAGGTACCTATGGCTGAGGTTTTAAGATACTCATTTGATCTGACATCCATGACAGGCGGCAGGGGTAGTTTCCAGATGAAACGGTCTCATTATGAAGAGGTCCCTGCTCAACTGGCAGAGAAGATAGTGGCTGCCTCTAAGGCGGAGGGAAAGTAATGGTGGTTTATAGATGATGATAAAGGCCGGGGTTTTAACAATTAGCGATAAGGGATTTGAGGGGAAGAGAAAGGATGAATCAGGGCCCATAGTTGCTGAAATATTGACAAAGGCCGGTTACATAGTTGAAAAGCAGGGCATTGTTCCAGACAATGTTGCAAAGATTGTGGAGTGTTTGATTACGTGGGTTGATAAAGAAGACCTCAGGTTGATTGTGACAACAGGAGGTACCGGAGTGAGCCCTACCGATATAACACCTGAGGCTATGCTCAAGGTAATCAAGTATCAAATACCTGGTATGGCTGAGGCAATGAGGGCTGCAAGCCTCACAAAGACCCCTAATGCCATGCTTTCCAGGGCAATAGTTGGTGTAAGAGGAGACAGCCTGATTATAAATTTACCAGGAAGCCCTGAGGGCGCAAAGGAAAATCTAACTGTTGTTTTACCAGCCTTAAATCATGGGCTTGCCAAAATTTCGGGTGATATGAGCGATTGCTCTCAACATTAGAGTCTTCACTTATAGGAATGGGGAATAGCCAAACCAGTCTACATTCCTTAAGAGCCACTTTGAAAATTTGGCGTAATTAAAATCTCCAGGCCAGCAGTAAAGGCTCTGCCGATTATAGTTATAATACAAAATCGGTTTTCCTTCTGAAAAAATAATATGTTCTTTGCGGATTTGAAAGAGCTTAGGAAACGCCAACCATCATCAGGCATTTTATTGATAAAATAGCTGATGAGAGAATCTGATTCCACCTTCCCTGAAAAAGTAAGAATTCCGGTCGTAAATTCGCTTGTTCGAAAAACAAAGGATTTTTCCTTTTGAAGCCTAAGTTCTTTTGGAACCGGCACATCCTCAAAATCATAATAAAGAGAGATTGATGCTTCTTCAGTCTCTTTTGACTGTTGTGATTTTTCAAGAAGGGTTGCTTTTTCGGATAAGGACTGTGTAGCACATCCAGAGATCAAGACAAAAACAAGCGTATATAAAACAACTCCCATCAAAACCCTAATCCTCTTCACTTTTTTCATCCTTATACCTCCTGCTTTTTATCTTCTATACCATAGAGCCCATTAGAAATCTATCCCATTTTTCACCTTCACAATTGTCCTCTTATAATAAAGACAAAAAAGGTAATTTCTTCTTGACTAAGGATATGCTCATGCCTATACTTCCACCGACTTAAAGGAAAAGAGTAGCATTTTATGCATAAGCATTGTTTAGCGTGATTATTTAAGAATATTTGACCAAGCAGGGATTGTTTACATAGAAAATTGTTAGTTCATCTGTGAGGCAGATAAATGAGAAATAAAGGTTTGATTCTATTTTTATTTTTAATAGTTTTTATTGCTTTTTCCTTTCCAGTGTTTGCAGCAGAAAATTCTCATCAAGGGGCTCACGAGCACATCAACATAGGTGAGATTCTCTCTCTTTATAGCACAATTCCATTTATTGGGATCTTGCTTTCAATTGCCTTATTCCCCCTTTTTGCCCCGGAATTCTGGCACCACAACTTTGGAAAGGTCTCGGCCTTTTGGGCTATTGTTATTGCCGTTCCACTTTTAATTGCCTATAAAGGAGCAGCCCTTCATAGTTTTCTTCATATTATTTTAGCTGATTATATCCCCTTTATTATACTCCTCTGGGGTCTTTTTACTATCTCCGGAGGTATATTAGTCAAAGGGAGTTTGGTGGGAACACCCAAGGTAAATACCATTATGATTATCATAGGAACCGCGCTTTAGCTTCCTGGATGGGAACAACCGGAGCGGCCATGCTACTCATAAGGCCATTTTTAAGGGCCAACAATTATCGAAAAAACAGGGCCTTCATGGTGGTCTTTTTCATATTTCTTGTGGCAAATATCGGTGGGTCACTGACACCAGTGGGTGATCCCCCGCTTTTCCTCGGATTCTTGCACGGTGTTCCCTTTTTCTGGACATTTGCCATCTTGCCCCATATGCTATTTACTGCTTTGATCTTATTGGCTATCTATTTTGCCCTTGACACCTATTATTACAGGAAAGAAGGTGTTAAACCACCAATAGATGAGGGCGAAAAAGAGCCAATCAGGTTAGCCGGCAGCTATAATTTTATACTCTTAGCCGGAGTTGTTGGCTCTGTAATATTTAGTGGATTGGTTGATTGGGGAGAGGTAAATACTTTCGGTATACATAGAAGTATTCAAGAATGGGCGAGGGATGGTTTTATTATCCTCATGGGCATTCTTTCGCTGATATTTACCTCTTCTAAGATACGGGAAGACAATGAGTTTACATGGTTTCCTATTCAAGAGGTGGCCTATCTATTTGCCGGGATATTTGTAACAATGACCCCATGCCTTCTTCTGCTTCTGGCAGGAACTAAAGGGGCGCTTGGCTTTATTGTTGGTGCTGTAAAGGAGCCTTTTCACTACTTTTGGATCACTGGGCTCTTGTCAAGTTTCCTGGACAATGCTCCTACCTATTTAACCTTTTTCACAAGTGCGCTGGGCAAATTTTACGCAGGTGTACCTGAGTCAGTAGCTGTTTCTAAGTTAATCGCTGAAAATCCTATATTTCTGATGGCTATTTCTGCAGGTGCTGTTTTCTTCGGGGCGAATACCTATATCGGAAATGCACCTA
>JAFDHR010000433.1 GCA_019308645.1 Deltaproteobacteria bacterium | reverse complement strand
TATTCGGGCTATTCCAGTGCTATCTTCAAAAGTTCTATGACTGTGCCAATGACCTAAAGCAAGGTAATCTATCCCTGTTCTAACAACGCAGGAGGGGTCAATTGGCAAATCTATCTCTTCCCAGTTTGGAACAGGAGATTTTCCTATCAAACTTCCATGTGCAACCCCTATATGGATACCATCGACTTCGCTAACAACAGGGATTGTCTCAGTAAGATCTTGTGTGGTGAATGTCGAAAGAACTGGACAAGGATGAAGAATTGCGCCGGTAACCTCAACGGGATCACTTGTACGAAGAATTGTAAGATGGTTTACCCGTTGAAATATTGGTCTATTGTAAACAGAATCTGGACCCAGGATGTCGTGATTCCCTGGGAGGAGATAAAGTGGGATATCGGGATATTTATTGAATATTGTAACAACTTTTTTAACGTCCTCTTGTCCAATCATATTATGCTCAAAAATATCCCCACACAAGAGCACAAAGTCAACTTTTTGCTCTTGAGCCGATTTCAACACATTATGGATTGATTCAATTCGGATTTCACGGACAATAGGGCCTGCTTCTCCAAGACCTCCACCTTTCATTCCAATCTGCCAGTCAGATGTTTGAATAAACCTAACCAATTTATCACCTTCTATCCACACTACTATTATTTATATTTTAGTTTTTATGTACCAAGCGCATCCCTTCTTTGGAAGGATATTGATTTCTCTTTAAACCACAAAACGGCCCTCCTTCATTATTGCGTATAGCATTCCCAGCATAAAAGAAGTTTTTACAAAGTAAAAATTTGGGTGAGCCAGTAGGGCGAATCTTTTATGCTATGTTATATACACAGTGCCATGACGATCTTGCTCAAATGATATGATTTTTTACCTATTTTCAATCGCTACAGTCTCCTTCTCCACTTCTGGATAGATATCATCAATCGCTTTCTGGACTTCAATTGTCTTTTGAAGGGATGTTACAATCTTGCAGTAATGCTTAATATCATCAAGTGATAGCAATCTTTTCTTTCGATCTTTCAGCCATTTATTACAAACCTGATAACCACCAATTTGATATTCCCAGATCTCTTTTGTAATCCCCTCAAAATATTGGCTTTCATTGATATATGTGCGCTTTTCTTTTTCATCATATCTCAATTTTTCAACTCGCTCATCACCTTTACCCTGAAACTTGGCAATGGGTTGGTCAATTTCTATTGATTTGAGCAGGTGTAACTCGACGAGACTTTGGCCATATTCAGCCATTTTGCTAAAGAGTTTGTAGTCTTTGGTAAAAGGGATCCTTGGAAAATCAATCTTTAGGAAGTCCGCGTATTTTATTCGATAGGTATTTGAATAAAGGACAGCATAGATGTAGTAGAAAATTTTCTCCGGTTTAGGCATCTTAGCATAAGTTTTTGTTAGGAAATTGATAAAGGTTTGATTTATATTTGGCTTTTTAATGCGGTATGCTTCTGCTGGTTCAAATATCATCATTGTTCTATTAGTTCCTCGAACGTGGTTTGGGGAGTTGTCTGTGTCTGGGTAAATGTAGAGGGGAAAATTTACATTTCCGCCACGATAGAACAAATTGAAATCTTCAATACAGTCAGAACAGAAAACAATATTCCAAGGTTTCTCTAATCCCACAACTTGTCCTGCTCTACCAATACATAATGCCAAATTCTCCTCCATCATATGGCGCATAACCCTCTTAACCGTTCGCCAAACAACAGAATCATGGTAGAAAATCCATTGCACATCAAAGGGGCGGTATAGAACTGGTAGGACAAATTTATTTAAATCTGAATCAGAAATTGATTGAAGCATATTCCAGGCTTTTCTAATACTCCAACCTTTCTTTCTATTTATCTGGAAGAATGCATGGAGGTCATCATCTGAATATTTGCTATTTTTGAATAGGCGGATTCTGTTCACCAGCGTGTTTTTATCCCTATCTATGACAAACCTGTCTCTGGCGGTCGTCATTCCAACACCGTTAAGGGGAAAAATATTAGTTAGTTTAGGGTACGCCTCGTACTTTGCCAAAAGCCTTTCATCTCTGGGAGTAAAAAGATAGAATTCAGACTTCGGAGATAGCTTTTGCCAATTTATTATTTTTACATCATTTTTGGAAAGCCAATCATATTTTCCTTCTCTCAATCCCCAAATCTCTGAATGGTAAATCTTGCATTCTTTGTTATTACCTTTCCTTTTTATGAAAAGGGCAATGGCTACCCCTTGCTGGATATCAAAAACATTTTCATCTTTTGAGCCACCTGCCTGCCGCGCCGTGAGATGGCCTTCAGTGTATTCCCTTTTTAACCATTTTTTTCCGAAACCTGTTTTCAAGTTCTTTTCTCGATTAACAGCTTCTTTTCTACTGCTATATTCTTCTAAAAGGATTATTTCTATTGGCCATTTTGATTTTGTCCAGGACACCTTTCCTTTTTTGTGGTCATCAATTCTACGTTTAATATCATCAGTCTGTCCAATATAGAAACTATCATCTTTACACTTTAGTACATATACCCAAAATAAATCAGGACGCGGCGCAGGCAGGTCCGGGCATTTCTCTTTTTTCAGG
>JAFDHR010000432.1 GCA_019308645.1 Deltaproteobacteria bacterium | reverse complement strand
TGACTTCGGAACCATCGAGACCCAGGAGGCGAAAAATGTTCGATTGAATGAGATCCATGGGTTTTACCCCTGCAATGCGAAGCGCTCGGATCAAGAAGCGGACCGGCGACGCGTAAAGGGCCGGTCTCTGGGTCGTCTTCTTCACCTTGCCCTGAGCCAGTCCAAAATCCCGGATGCTTGCCATATAGTGTTGGGCGACTCTCTTTTTTGTTTCCGGAGACCAACCAGCGATCTCCGGATGCAGTTCGGCTTTGCCAACAATGAAATGCAGCACATCGCCGACACGGATTTCATGCGGTGCACAGCGAAGGTTTGGAAAAAGCCATTCCTGGCCAAGGTCTGAGACCAGGCGATCATTCAAAGCAAAAAGCCCATAAGCTGTAAAGGAAAGCTCAGGCTCACTTTTACAAAACAACCATTCTTTCCAAAAGGCCAGAAAAAGCGGATGCCCGCTATCAAGAATATAACGACTCCGCAGCTCCTTCCACAATTTCCTGCGGGCCGAAATGGAAGATCGGGCTAACCGATTTCCATCGAGGACCAGATCACGGTAGCTGCCTGCCGGCAAAGGCTCCTCCAAGTCGTCGAGTAGCAAACGAAAATCCGTATAAAGTGCAGACCGCGCTGACAACCGTGAGAAGTATTTTGCGTCTTGATCTAGTGCCGGGATCGACCATTTTGGACGATTCGCATCATTCACAGATCCCTTACTCATTCTCGATTTCCCGTGTTCCTCCTTCAGATAAAATAATGGTGTATCAAAAGTGCTAAAATTTAACATCCAACCTATTAGGATAACACCGGTATGTCAAGCGATTTGCGGTCAATCGGAGCGTGTTATCAATATTTCAAGTCCTTAATTTAAAAGGCAAAATAAGCTAAAAGGGACGGGGTCAGGTCTTGAAACGATAGTCAACACCCTACCTTGGATGAAAAAGTGGCACATTGGCCATCCAGCATGGGGTCAAGGCTACACTTGACTCATGTGCACTTGGGCTCTCAGCTTCTCAATGCTTTTTTTTTCAATTTTCGCCTGCCCGCCATTGCCCACAGCAACCCATTCTATTAACACTCAGCGGCGTTCTTTGACGTGCCGCCTTACATGCCATTAGAGGAGATACCAGGCGAGGCAGGGGGGTTGGAACTGTATCGGTTCATATTGAACTCCCTGCCTACCTGATTCAATGTGTCTCCTCTTAGAGTCCTAAGCAGATAAATCGCGATATTTCCGGGTTGATTTGAGAGCCCAAATTCCGCAGAGGTAGAAGACGTGCGTGAGCCCTTTATGAAATTTTTCAAAAGTACTGATTTCTCCTTTATTCAGAGCACTTGGCTAATTTCCTGTGTATTGGGTCGCCGCGTCCATGTCCTGTTTGTCTAGTTTATGTCCAGTTTTTGCCGCTACTGAACTCATATCCCGTCAGTCCACTTTCGTTGCGCGTTTGGCGCATTTCGCATTTCTGCGGATTCGCTCGCTTTGTCTAGCTCCAATTCATATGACACCCATTTCTTCCATGGGGCATTTGAGGCATATTTAAGGCATAACTATTTGAATCAGTTTTGGGGCATATGAGTCATTTCCGGGGCATTCGTCCCTTTTGCCCGTTTGTTGCCCCTCCTGTATTTTGAATTTGGCTAACGATTCCATATTAATTCGGTCCTGTTTGCGGATATCCCACAAATGATCATTAGCCTGCGCCATGAGCCCTTTGAGCCCTTTATGAGCCCTTTCTTTTCCAAAATATAGTAGGTGCCTTTTCCAGTGGTACCGACTCTTTGGAGGATACCCTTTTTAGCAACAATATAGGGATCATATAGGGGTCAAGTCTACTCTTGACTCTTGTTTATTTATAAAGCATTCAGATGTCAGGTATCAGCCAGCAGTTATAAGGTTTATTTGAAATACCAGTAACTATGTTATCTTCAAATCTTTTATCGTAAAAATGTAATACATGTAAATAATACCTATGATAAGATCAATAATTCCGAACAGGAGCAGGATCTGGGCCGCACTGCTGAATAAAACAAAATAGAGGAAAAAAAGAAAAATAAAGATCCTTGCCAAATCTTCCCAAAAGACAAACTACGCTCGTTTTTCTATGTCCAGGGACGCAATGATCAGAAAAATTCCCAGAAAAACCACAATAAGACCGAGAATATTAATCATTATAACATGATTTACATTTTCCGGCATCGATAACACTGTTCCCCCAAGCCCCAAAGCATTACCCAGTCCGCTTGAAGTGCCAAGGAAGATCTTCAGCGTAAAGGAACACAGAAGCGCTGCATAAGCAACGATGTTGAAAATCCCCGTCCAGAAAACCCACCACCTGAAATGTACAGTCTTAACTGAATCCGGCATAATAAGTACCTCCTTACTAAAGCTTTCGGTTTTCAGCTACCAACTCTTAGCTCTCAGTTTTCGGCATGGGATCAAGTTTGCTCTTAACTCTTGTTTATTGATAAAGGGTTCAGCGTTCAACCGTATGGTTTATTGATTTCAAGCAATGCCCCTTGTTTCCGCTATGAATGCCATTTGCCCTGCGGCATTGGCCGGGGGAGTGCGGCGAAGGGTTTCGGG
>JAFDHR010000431.1 GCA_019308645.1 Deltaproteobacteria bacterium | reverse complement strand
AAAAAAGGATATGGTTGGCCAGATTTTAGAATTAGATGGTGTACGAATTTGAAACGAGAGGCTTTCTTATCACAATCTTACAGCCGTGAATATAATCCGAGAAAGAGGGGATATACAAAAAAAGATTTCAACATAGTCGAGTTCGAAAATGGAAGTAGAAATGTAAAATATCCTTTGGTGGATTGGAAGATAACAGAAAGACAAGCTCTAGAATATTGCTATTCTAAAGGTTTTGACTGGAATGGACTTTACGAAAAATTCCATAGAGTATCATGTTGGTGCTGTCCTCTCTCACGTATCGGAGAACTCAGGGTTTTGTATAATGAATTCCCTGAGTTATGGAGTAAGTTGGAAGAAATGGACAGAAAATCATTTCGCAGATTTAGAAGTGATTATTCGGTTTCAGACTTGAATAAAAGATTTGCTAATGAATTTACCGATAAAGGAGACTAAGGAGAGTATGACAGGGAGAGGTGGCGGGAAAAAGGAGGTGAGATAGGATGAGAGCAAAGAATGAGATATTGAAGCCAATAAAAGAATTATGCGAGGGGGTTACTAATGATCCAGAGGCAGCATGGCATGGATATGTCGAGCATGCTAAACTTGAGGTTTTTTTAGATATTAGAGATTTGTTAGAGGACTTAGCAGTGGCTATTAATGAAGTAGACAAGACATTATGTATAGTGAAAAAACAAGCATGATGGAAAGAAAAATAGGCTGGATCTGGTATAAAGGCAAGTTCAGACCCTTTTTGAAATACGAAAAGAAAAAGAAAACTGTAAAAGTGCTTTTGAATGGCAGAATGAGGACTGTGAAAGAGAAGAGAATTAAAGTATACCCAGGGGAGAATAATGGAAATACAGATACAGGTTAAATGCAATGAATGTGGTCAGGCACTGGATGGAGCGATGGTAGACGGAGAACTTTACATCGATCTATGTCCTGCTTGCGCAAACCAAATAAAGGCTAACAGCTATGAAGAGGGGTACAGGGATGGTGTAGTAGATCAGAACTATTATGTTCAGGGGACTAAGAAAAATGTGGGAAATAAAACTTAAAGGGCTGTGGGGTGAGACATTGTATAAAGATGGTGAAAAAGACCCATATGCAGAGGTGTCTCCTGCCGAAGACACTATCACTGATGAAAGGTATAATAGACCTGATAATACCACTACTGAAGGAGAGATGTAATGCCAAAAAAAGATTTAGCGAGTCAGAGAAGATGAGAGAACCAGGATTTTATAACATTTCAGATGAAGAATATCATAGCGATTCGGCTGTATCAAAATCAGACCTTGAGCTTTTCGCCAGGAGTCCAGCGCACTATAAAGCTAAGGAATTGAGAGAAACTACCCCAGCTATGGCTTTTGGCTCTGCTTTTCACACTGCTATTTTGCAGCCAGAGGTATACGCAAAGAAGTATATAGTAATGCCAGAAGGAATAGACGGCAGAACTAAAGCCGGAAAAGCTATTAAAGAAAAAGCAGAAAACAATAACCAAATAATTTTATCCTGGACTGATAGCACGATCATATCCGATATGCAAAAAGCTGTTAGAGCCCATCCCACTGCCTCAAGGCTATTTTCCTTCGATGGCTACTCTGAAATATCTGGATTTTGGGTAGATGAGCAAACTGGCCTTGATTGCAAGCTCCGTGCAGATCGTATTGATTCTGAGAATCGAATCATAATTGACCTCAAGACGACCGTAGATGCACGGCTTGAACCATTCACACGGCAGTTAGCAAACTTTAGGTATCACTGGCAGGGAAGTTATTATCTTAGCGGAGTAACAAAAATAACAGGAATAGAACATAAAGACTTTGTGATTATTGCTATAGAGAAAGAACCACCGTATGCGATAGCAATATATCGACTGGATGATGCTATGATCTATTTAGGCAATGAGGAGCTAAAGATATTGATGGAGCAGTTTCGTGAGTGCAAAGAAAAGGATGAATGGCCGGCGTATCCTGTTGAAATGCACGGTATTTCTATGCCAGAGTGGTATATGAAAAGAGCATTTTTATAAAAATATAAATTATAAAAAAAGGAGGAATAGTCATGGAAGAAAAAGCAATAGCAAAGATAACATATGAAGCAAAGGATGGTCAGCAAGTAACTCTGTCTTTTGAGACTATCACAAAATATCTTGTGCAAGGTCATTCCGAATATGTCACCCGTCAAGAAATGATGTATTTCATGGGGATCTGCAAGAGTAGGGGTCTTAATCCATTCGCAAAGGATTGTTACCTGATCAAATATAGTCAAAAGGATGGAGCAGCGATAATTACCAGTATCGATTATTTTAGGAAAAGAGCAAAGGCTCAAAGAGATTGCAAAGGTTGGAGAAAAGGCATCATAGTTGAGCGCAAAGGAGAAATTGTATACTCAGACGGACTCATGCTTGATGATGATGTTCTTTTAGGAGGATGGTTCAAAGCTAAGCCCGAAGGATGGGAAGAGCCTTTTGTGCTTGAGGTTAATCTTAAAGGCTATATCAAAAAGACAAAAGAAGGCGCAATAACCAAATTTTGGCAAAAGGAAAATCAACCAACTCAAATTGCCAAGGTTGCCGAATCTCAGGGTTTAAGGACTCTTTGGCCAGATGAATTCCAACAACTCTATACACAAGAAGAATTAGGAGAAGCTAATACATTCAAAGCCGTTGGAGATATTATCTCTAAAGATGCCGCAACTGAATTGAACGAGAAAATCAAGACTTCACCAGAT
>JAFDHR010000430.1 GCA_019308645.1 Deltaproteobacteria bacterium | reverse complement strand
CGACGCCGCGTCTACGCTTAAAGAGGTAACCCATGGCCAATTTATTTTGGAAAAAAGATGGGCAGACGAAAAGCCTTCTTTCTACCCCTTTCAAAACGGAAGAAGAATTTGAAATAAGACATGGGGGTCAGGTCTTCATTCTTGACAGATATTTGTATTTCAAGACGAGTTAATTGATCGATATAAATCAACGTGATAAAGGGAGAATCTATGATGGCTCAAGTGCTTCGAATCACCTACCCTGCTGCTTTGTATCACATTACGTCTCGAGGTAATGAAGGGAACAATATATTCAAGAGGAGAGAGAAAGCTTGAAGAAATGAAGAAGACAGAAAAGAAACTGGCTTTGTCAAGAATGAAGACCTGACCCCTTTCTTTATGAAGGATGAGATGGGTATTGAGATCAAGGTGAAAGGGGTGACTGTTCGACGAGAGCTATTTGAAATGGCCTCCTGGAAGGGAAGAAGGGGGTCACATCTTAATTATTAATTATTGAAGGAACAAGTTGTCATTGAACAAGCGATATAATGGCTTAGAATGGCATTTTTGGGCTCAAAAATACTTGTTTAAGGAAACGGTCCCTAGGGCACGGGCGAAACAACACGATATCCCTATAAGAGCGAAGGATAGCGTGACCCGACCCCGCGTCTAAGCTGCCGGTGACCGCCCCGTTCGATTTGAAAGGAGGAGAAACAAATGCTTGATCCCACCCTGTATGGCTTGCTCACACAAATAGAGAATGATGAAATTGTCCTTCCTGCTATGCAGCGGCCATTTGTGTGGAAAGAAGACAGAATTTATCGTTTAATTGATAGTCTACTAAGAGGATTCCCAATAGGGGCAACCATGCTGTGGAGGACTCAAACCATTCAAAGATACCGTAGAATTTCAAGAGATATTGATTCAGGAGTTTCGCAAATCTATACCTATGAAACATCCGAGCCAGGGAGCAATCGTTATTTAGTTCTTGATGGCCAGCAACGATTAACAAGTTTATATGTAGCCTTCAAGGGCTCATATAATCATAAAAAACTCTATATTGATGTCCTAAGTGGTGATTCTTCTGATAAAGACCCTGGAAATGAATACTACGATTGCCGCTTTTTATCAGATAAAGAAGCGACAGAGCTAAATTCGTTTTCAGAAAATGGAAAGTGTCATTTTATGCCAATCAACAAGCTTATAAAAATTAATCCTGTCAATGCTGCCACATCGGCTCACAAAATGGCAACTGAACTTAGGTTAAAAGATAGGGAAGTAGAACGTATATCAAATGTATTCATTCGATGTGCCACCATTTTAGGCAATTCTAAATCATTGCAAGTCATTACAGTAGATGAAGACCCATCTGATCAAACTCCAATTGAAGAAATATTAGAAATATTTGTCAGAATAAACTCTGGTGGCCTTGTGCTTTTAAAATCTGATTTGTTGATGAGTCTTCTTGATTTAAAATGGAATGATATCCAACCAGAGCTTTTAAACTTGGTAAGAGAAATTAACGAAAGTCGCCCTTATGGGTTTACGCGTGATGATGTTTTGAAAAGTCTCCTTTTAGCAGGGGGCGCAGAAACTCGTTTTGATAGACTGGTTGCCGACAGAAAAAAAGTGGAATCTCTGGCACAAAAACTTCCAGAACATTTAGAGGATATAAAACGAGCATGGCAGCTTTTAGGTTGTATCCTACTGGATGATTGTAAGATATCATCGGAAAGATTTTTCCGTGGCGGGCATAATTCTCTTTTACCATTTGTTTTATTCCTCTCAAGAAATGAATACATCTCTAATGAAGAGCGTCACAGAATAGCATTAGGAATTTATATTGCCATCATGAGTGGAATATTTAGTGGGGCTGAGGCGAGGATGGGAGGCTTTTCCAGAAAAATTGTTACTCACTCACAAGAGTTCCCCCTAAAGGAATTATGTAGACTAACAAAAAGACAATATGGAATTTCATCTTTTGATGATCTTCTCAAACGACATCTTGACTTAGCCCTTAACATTGCCCATGGAGGCATAACTTTAGACAAAAATCCTGAAGAATTGCAAAGAGATCACATTTTTCCCAAATCGACATTAGAAGCAGAGGGAAGGTCTTGGGAAGAAATTAATCATTATGCAAATTTTCATTTTTTAAGAGCGGTTGACAACCTGAACAAAACTAATAAGCCGCCCCATGAATGGTTTAAGAACCCAGGCAAGAAAGTTCCTCCGTATACAGATCAAGACTTAAAAGAAAGGTTACTAAGCTGGGATGATTTGCAACCAGGAAATTTTGATAAAATGATTGCAGAACGATCAAAGCGTATCATTAAAAGGGCAGAAAGTATTTTGGGATACTCCGAGGACGAAATCAATGCGTTATTTGAAGAAGAATAACTGAAAGTCGAACACTTATAAGGCCTCCGCTTGTCAATGGGGAAAAACAGCGCAAACGGATATCTAAATAGGATTTGTTCCGCTTTTTTTGAGCGATGCCTTAAAGAGAGCAGATCTTTTGATTTCACAAAATTAGGTTTTCCCATGGCTGAAGGACAAAAAGGTCAAAATGAAAGATCTGTCCCCAATTTCCTGAAAATCCTAAGCCGAGTG
>JAFDHR010000429.1 GCA_019308645.1 Deltaproteobacteria bacterium | reverse complement strand
CATTGAACTCACCAGCGGCTGTATCTGCTGCACGCTCATACTTGATTTACGGATATTGCTAAACAGGATCTGGGAAAATTATCATCCGCGCTGGATTTTTATCGAGGCTTCGGGTGTGGCAGACCCGGCTTCCCTCGTTTCTCTGCTTCATGAAGACGAGATCGCGTGTCATATCGAATCATTTAAAGCTATCACGGTTCTGGATGCTGATTGCTGGGAGATGCGAGAAATAATGGGTCAATTGTTTCATCGTCAGCTTGAGTCGGCAGACATGATTCTATTGAATAAAGTTGATCTTTTAGACGCCGAGACGGTCAGGAAGTGTTTAAGCGAGGTGCGCTCGACCCTCCCGCATACCCAGGTAATGCCTACGGTACATTGCTGGATTGATCCGGAAAGCATTTTGTGGGAAGTAAGCCCGGATGAAACGGAGCAGGGTTTGGGTGAGCCGGTGGACGTCTTCCAGCTGCTCAAAAGCCTAAAAGAAGAAGCAGCGGAACATCATGACCATGACCACGCTCATGATGAAACCCACTCAATTCATGCGGCTGAGGCGGGTTTTGCGGCTTTTTCTTTCAAAGATTTAAGACCAATGGATGAGGCGCGCTTTAAACGATTCGTCGATGAACTGCCTTTCGAGGTATTTCGTTTGAAAGGCACGGTCAGGTTCCAGGATCGGGTGGTCTTTGTAAACCATGTTGGCGGAAAGACCCAATGGACGGACTGCGCCTGGTCTGAAGAAACCCTTCTGGCCTTTGTCGGTTGGGAAATCCAGGAAGAAGAAATTATCAAAAAGCTAAAGGAATGTTTTTTGCCTGGATAATGTCGTCAACGGGTAGCCCCGACAATTTTGTTGTCAGGGTTATGAAGCGACAGGAGTGTCGCGTGGCAGTTAAATAAATCTCTCCCGGTGACTGCTAGAGGTTAATCAATTACCAGGAAACTTTTCCTTTTAAAGGCTAGCAATTTTAATTGGGGGTGTAAGTTTGAGAGAACGACTCAGCTGTTCCTCTCGTCCTTCGGACCCAGACAAACAAGTTGTCTGGGCCACCCGTCCATGGATACATATGGGCATCTTATGAGCGTGGTTAATCGTGATGCTTCATCACGTCTTGATAAGGCCGTTTTTGGAAGTTCTAGAGAGAATAGAGGTGTATATTCACATAATATTAAATTTTGAGGGAGGTAAAAATGTATCCCTACGATTTTATCCCAAAAAGTAACTTTATTGATAGAAATTTAATTTTTATCGCTATACCCTTCGCTTCAAGGTATTTGAACATTTATGATGACCTTATTATACCATCAATCGACAAAGTTAATGAAAAACGTGGAGGGGATGAAAAACTAGTACCTTGGAAGGCAGATGATCCGAAAAATACTAGGTCGGGCTGGTTGGCTATTTTAGAAAAATTATATACAGCTCGAATTGTTCTTGGGGTGCTAACCGGAAATAATCCAAATGTTTTTTACGAATTAGGTATTGCTCATAGTACTCAGCAGATTGAAAGGCAAGTCCTAATCGCAGAAAAAGGATATGAGCGAAAATTTGATCTTAAGGATTTAATTTACAGGGAATATGATCCTGGCGATTTAAACGCAAGTGTTGATGATTTAGTTGAAGCTATTGAAGACACATTAAAATTATATGATTATAATAACGATCAATTAATTTCCAAGGCTCACGGAAAACTTAGTCTACCTGAGGTTAGGGTGTGCTTAGATTTCGGGGACCGTTCACATTTTGCTCTTCTGGAGGAAGCGTCTGAGGTTCACAAACGTGGTTTTGAATACTTAACTCATGCCGGGTTGCTTCGAACAAGCACCAAACCTAAAAAAAATAATTTGGGTAGTTTAGATGTCTCATATTATTGGACTGATTTAGGTAATGCTGTTTTAAATCAATTAGATCGCATTGATGAGAAACAAATGTTGGAGCGCTTTAGAAATTATCTATAGTCGCGCAAATGGTTTCAGAAAAATTTGCAGATGGTTTCAGAAAAAATCAGGCCAGAAATGGGCTGAAATCGCAGGGCGTAAAAAACCTGCCCGAGTCGGAAGTGTCGGCTCAGCAGGCTAAAAAATTTAGAAAAAACGCCTTAGAAACCTCTAATTAATCAATCCTATTCCCAGCACAAGGCCACGCCTTGGCCGCGCCCTGCCAATTCAAGAGCTTCCATAACTGACCTTACATGGCCAGCATGGAAGATCTCAATGTTTCGTCTAAGCCAGCGAGACAAAGGGCCGATCATCTCAATCGGTGGATAGTTAGCCGTTACTCCGACCATCTGAGCCAAAGGGATAAAAAAAGACAATGCCATCAGCGTTTCACCGCTTCCGCAGGGGATAAAGTATTTATCGGCTTTCGGAACATAAGGAATCAACCGCTGTCCTATGGCTTCAACCCAGTCCAGAGGCAGATACCCACTCGTGGCGTTGAAGCTGTCCGGACCAAAGAACTGCCACAGCTCGTCAATGGTCAGCTCGCGAGTCGCCTGCACCGGGCTGCGAGGGTCCACACTAATGACAGGCACGCTTTTAATGGTTTCCTTTAAAGCCTTAGAGGCGTTCCCGCAGCTCAGGCATATAATTCTTTTAGTCCCGGCAGGCAGTCGATCCATTATCACCTCAGCCCTGATAATTTTAGTGTTTGGAATCGCAAAAATGTCTATCATTAGCCGGGTTTCCTAAACACAAGGATAGTCTGATGCGCTTTGTGAACGTATTTTTGTTTCAGTTTTATATGCCAATTAAAACCAAGGCCCAGCGGTGCAGGCTCAGCACAAATCAACTCATCATGCAAAACCCAGCCCACCTCCTGGAAGGCTGCCAGTGTATGGGAAACAAACAGCACAAGCCGTCCGCCCTTGCGCCAGTTGGCCACCTTAAAAGCACAAAACTTGCCAGCTCGTATCACCCGGAATATTTCTTGAGCCACGCGCTGATACCAAACGAGAAAATTGGCATAAGATCTCATAGAGCTGGCCTGTCCGGGTACATCTTCATATTTTTCCAGGTTATAATAAGGAGGGCCAGTTAAGACAAAATCAATGCTGTTATCCTTAATAGTGGCCAAGTCCGCGGCGTCCCGATTTAAGACCCGCCAGCGTAGATCTTTCCGGGGTCGCCGTCGCCCTGCTCGACGCATCAAATCACAATAACGCGGCACAATGTCGTTCAGTACAACCAACCTGCCGAGGTAGTTTGCTATCAGGCCGATATTCGCCCGGTTTCCAAATGGATCAAGAAAAACATCGCCCGGAGCACTCCAATATTTCAGACAAAACCAGGCGGCTGCTGGTGGAAAAATACTTGCTTTGTGGCTAAAGTTTGAGAAGCCCGGTCTCGCCTTGCCCATTTGGCGGGCGGGCCGGTCGTTATCATTTAAAAAACTTGAAAGGTCCGGGTTTCTGGTCAGAACTAAAATCGAGGTCGGAAAGTAGCCAAACTCCGCCTTGATATCCGGGACGCCTGGTTCCCCTGCCTCAAAGTCATCAACGCTTACTAGATCCACCGGTGGGAACCCGCGCTTCTTACGATATCTCGTCTGTGAAGAAGCCATACTGGCTTTTATTTTCTCCGGGTCCATCGCGCTCATACTATTCATTCTTCCCCCGCTTTGCCTTTTCTGTTATGATTCCCTCGCCTCCGCGGAGGTTTGGGAGCAGCAGCTTAGGCTGTGGTCCGCTGTTGGCGCAGCGGGTTAGTGAGGAGGGTTAGGTCCTCCTCGCCTGCTCCTTTTTTTAGATCAAATAGTCATGTGTCCATAAAAGGTTCAATTTACTGAATTACCGTTTTTATTTGACATCTTTTAACCATTTAGTTATTAGTACATTATTATTTTCCCAATTGTATTAATAAGATATGAACTGGCCAATTGATGACATGTTAAAACTCCCTGAATTTAAATCTGATGAATTTCACTGCCCTCATTGTGGTGTTTATGCCCACCAGGAGTGGAAAGCTTTGTATTATGGGACAAACACGAGTCCATTCTATACCGAAGGGAGAATGCTAAATTTTGATTTGGCTATATGTTTTCGTTGCCATAACTACTCAATTTGGTTTAATTATAAAATGATATTTCCCGCCACCAGCTCAGCCCCTTTACCTCATCCCGATTTACCCGAAGATATCAGGCCGATATACGAAGAGGCACGCGACATCCTGGCTCGTTCTCCTAAAGGTGCGGCTGCTTTGCTTCGTTTGGCCCTTCAAAAACTGTGCATTCACCTTGGGGGTAAAGGTAAAGATCTCAATGAAGATATTGGGGAACTTGTAAAAAAAGGCCTGTCTGTAGAAATTCAAAAAGCTCTCGATATTGTAAGAGTTGTTGGCAATAACGCTGTACATCCAGGTGTGATAGATTTGGACGATACCCCGGAAATAGCGAATAGGCTTTTTCAGCTTATCAATATAATAGTTGAAAGAATGATCACCCAACCGAAGCAAATTGAGGAACTTTATTCTGAACTGCCTGAATCTGCTAAGAATCAAATTGATGAACGTGATGGAAACAAATAAGACAAAATATAATTTCACTAATTCCACCATTATAATACCACCTATTTGATAACCAGATATCGCCTGCTCCTTTAGTTATGCGGTTGCTTCGACGTCGGTTTTGACCTGGACCGGGATGATATCCCAGACGAGGCCGTCGGTATGCGTGGCGTCATAGACGATGATCGGCACGC
>JAFDHR010000428.1 GCA_019308645.1 Deltaproteobacteria bacterium | reverse complement strand
GGCTACCCATCTTCCCATGGCCGATGTGAGGTGGTACCGTTGCTCCGAGAATATTAATGTAAAGAGAAAGGAGCGACGGTTATGACGAGAGAAGAAAGACTCACCTACTGGCAAAGTATCATTAATCAGTACAGGAGTAGCGGCCTCAGCGGGGCTGCCTTCTGCAAGGAACATAATATAAACCCAGGCCGGTTCTATCACTGGCGCCGCCGTTTACAAGACGATTGTCTGCAAGAAGATAGAGGTTTCCTTGAGCTTGTTCCCTGCTCCTCACCAGGGGGTACAAGATCCATCCACATCCACCTTACAAATGGCGTTGCTATAGAAGTGGGTCGTGGCTTTCCTGCCTGGCTGGCAGACAGGGATCCTGTTACATTGCGTGGGGTGATAGAGACAGTGGTTAGCATCAGGCCATGATCCCAGTAAATGGTGTTAGCAGAGACTATGATAGATTTAAGCTTGAAGGGAAGCCCCTCTTAGGCTATTAAGCCCGACTAAGAAATCTTTTAAAAAGGAGGAACTTCCCATGACTACTAAAGTAAAAAGAAAAGAGATCAATTTCAAAGGAAAAATGGTCAACATCGGTATTGACATGCACAAACTTTTTTGGCGAATAACAGCACTGGTTGAAGGGGATATAGTTTTAGCTATTACCCTGGCCAAGCCAAAATATGATTCTTTCAAAAAACTCCTTGCTCAGTTTGAAGGTAATTATGTGCGGATCGTTTACGAAGCCGGTCCTGGAGGTTTTGACCTTTATGACAAGCTTACTGCTGATGGCATTGAATGTATTGTTACCCCTCCATCCCTAATCCCAACTGAAAGTGGCAACAAGGTAAAGACAGATAAGAAAGATAGTTATAAACTGGCCAAACTGCTTGAGAGGGATATGCTCAAGAAAGTATGGGTGCTTACTCCTGAAGAAAGGGCACACAGGCAATTAGTAAGGACGAGACGTCAGATTGTGAATCACCGTTCTGATGTGATGCACCAGATCAAAAGCCTTCTGCATTTTCATGGGGTTGAGCTGCCTTTTTCGAGTCGTCAGCAGTGGACTGGCCGTTTCATAAAGTGGCTTCATGAGCTTGATCTTAAAGATGAATATCTCAATAAATCTCTGGAGGCCTTGGTCCACCTTTTCGACTATCTGAGTGCTGAGCAAAAGAGACTGACCCACGAGGTCATAGAACTGGCCAAAGAAGATAAATATGCACCCAAGGTAAAACTCCTTAAAAGCATACCAGGTATTGGAGTTCTGAGTGCTATGGAGATCCTGGTTGAGCTTCAGGATGTGAGCCGATTTGAAACCGCCGATGAGCTCGCAGCATACCTTGGTTTGACCCCGTCTCAGTACTCCAGCGGCGAGCATATCAGGATGGGACATATAACCCACATGGGTAATAGCCGGGTACGAACCACCCTGATAGAATCTTCATGGATTTTAATTAATAAGGATCCGCAGATGAGATGGAGATATGAAAATATCAAGCATAGACGTGGTGGAAAAATAGCCATCGTTGCAATAGCCAGAACCCTTAGTGCCAGTATCAGAAGGATGTTACTTGACCAGGTACCTTATGAGATCGGTTTTAGAAAGGCGGCTTAATAATCTCTTGTAACTATCGGGATGGATCAGAATTATCAAAGAGCGTGTTTAAAACCATAAACCATTAAATGATAAAGATTATGCCTTTATCGATTTGGAACAAAATACCGACTTTCACCAGGTGACCGTGTGTTTGCCCTTGTAGCCTTTAAGGGAGGACTTCGTTTAGCAGGATACGGTGCCTGCCCCCTTATAGCGAGTAAATCTCTTGTGGCTTCTGACCACGAATAGCAGGCTGGGTAAAGGTTGTTCCATCTCGATTAATGAAAAAGAGGTGATATATGGATATATAAGGATTCATCGTCGTATATATGCCCCGCATGTTTGTGATTCCTGTGCTCCGACGAGCCATCCTAAGAGCCCATTCTCGCACAGGAATCACAAACATGCTACCCCGGTGCCATAAATGTGACCATGAGTAAGAGAATCGAAAAAAAGAGGGCTTCCTGCAAAATAATTTGACAATCTACATAGCAGGACTACTGTGGTGAATATAAAAGCGAAGAGGTCCTGAAAACCGGGTTGTGGTGGCTGAACAGTATCCGGGAAAGCGAAGCTGACAATGTCTATGCAAGGAATCCTCATGAGCTGGCACGTGCGCTGGAAGTCTTTTCAAGGTTGACTGTAAGTGAAATGATAATACATGCATCCCTTGCCAGAAAGGCTAGCAGCGCCATCCTGGACTTTAAACGCCTGGACTATCCAGAGACAGACCCACCGGAGTGGAACAAGTTCATCACCATCAGGCAGGAAGGGGGCTGGTCAAGGTGGGCGAGCTACCGTTCTACTACTGGTTGCTACCCCCTAATGCTCCCCCCTACGAAGAGAACTATGCAAAACACAGCGGACTCTAAGCTCTAAACGGAAGTTCCTAAAATGGGATGCACACAACTTATTGATTTTAAAAGAATATTGCGAAGCATTGGATTGCAGTTACTGGCTACATATGATTTTCCAGTGCTATCCAAATGTTAATGCCTGTAGGATGCACAGAAA
>JAFDHR010000427.1 GCA_019308645.1 Deltaproteobacteria bacterium | reverse complement strand
GACCCTTGGTGCTGTTTTCACCAAGCTGATTGAGAAAAACACTACGATACCTACTAAAAAAAGCCAGATATTTTCAACTGCTGCAGATAACCAGCCTGCTGTGTCTATCCATGTACTTCAAGGTGAGAGGGAAATGGCTGCCTACAATAAAACCCTTGGCCGCTTTGAACTCGTTGGGATTCCACCAGCGCCAAGAGGCATGCCTCAGATAGAGGTAACCTTTGATATTGATGCAAATGGAATTGTTAATGTATCTGCAAAAGATATGGGAACCGGGAAGGAACAGTCCATCAGGATAACCGCTTCAAGTGGCCTCAGTGAGGAGTCGACTGAAAAATCTCTTAAAGAGGCTGGAGATAAAATCGATGCTGGCACAAAAGGAGAGATAGATAACGCCATAGGTAACCTTAAAAAGGCTATGGAGGGTGAAGATGCATCAGAAATGAAACGGCTTTCAGAGGAATTAACACAGGTTTCACATAAAATAGCTGAAGTTTTGTATGCCCAGGCTGCCCAATCACAAGGACAGGCTGGCCCGGAGGCAGGCCCTGCGGAACAAGAGACAGCTAAAAAAGATGAGGAGGTTGTTGACGCAGATTTTGAGGAAGTAAAGGATGACAATAAATAAAACCCCTTATTTTATAAAGGCCATTACTGTTTTGATAGCGGTAATGGCCTTTTTTGTATTCTCTTGTGAGAAGAGGATAATCTTAAAGAAACCGCCTGAGAAGGTAGCTGTAAAGAAACCGCCTGAGAAGGTAGCTGTAAAGAAACCGCCTGAGAAGGTAGCTGTAAAGAAACCGCTTGAAAAGAAAATAGTCATCGATTATTTCTCAGAGGCTGAGCGATATTGGAGTGAGAAAAAATATGAAAAGGCACTGGCGGCTTACGATCGATACCTCACTGTAGAACCAAAAGGAGATAGAGTTAGAGATGCATTAACGAGGAAGGCAACTATATATTATAATACGAACCAGTATGAGGAGGCCTTGCCCCTGTTTTTAGATGTTATCGAAGAATATCCCGTGGAAAGAAGGGCTGAGATCCACCTTTTAACTGCCAGGACATATTTTCACCTGCAAAAATACCCGGAATCAAGATTATCTGCTTTACGCTGGCTTGAGATTTATACATATTATCCTGGCAGAGAAGAAGTATTTTTTCTTTTAGGCCAAACCTTAAAAGAATTACATAATAATCCACGGGCCTTTTATTGGTGGCTCAAGGTATTTGAGTCATCCTCAACTAAAGGAGTGGAGAAGGAAAGAATAAGATCTCAACTTTCAGATCTCATCTATCAGGCCACAGAAGATGAACTCATCAAAATGGTTGCCTATGCTGAAGAGTCTGATCTTATTTATCCTATATACTACCAGCTTACATTATTTTATCTTATCTCAGGTAGATTAGAGAAGGCACGCGAGGCAGTATTAAATGTGGTGAGTTTTGCGCCGGAAGAAGAATGGGCCATAAAGCCTCAAGAATTGCTCCAGATGATTGATGAGAGATTGGAAGTCCGTCCTAATGTTGTTGGCTGCCTCTTACCTCTGAGTGGTCCTTTTGCTCTCTATGGACAGGAGGTACTCAACGGTCTCGAGCTCGGTTTTGATATCTTTCAGGAGAACGAAGGAAGCCTTTCATCTATGGAGCTTGTTATCAGAGACACAGAAGGTGATCCTGAAACAGCAATTGAGGCGATAAAAGAGCTGGCAGTCAAAGAGAAGGCGCTTGTTACTATAGGGCCCCTTATTAGCAAGGTAGCTGAAGGGGTGGTGGAAAAGGCTCAAGAATTAGGTATGCCCATAATCACTTTAAGCCAGAGTGACGCCATTACAAAAAAGGGAGATATGGTTTTTCAGAATTGCCTTAACCAGGAGGACCAGCTAAGAAGTTTAGTAAATATGGTTATGGGAGAGATGAGTTTAAAGAGATTTGCTATTCTCTATCCTGCCAATTCTTATGGTAAATACTTTATGAATAAATTATGGGATAAGGTTGAATCAAATGGAGGGGTGATAACTGCAGTAGAGTCGTATGATCCGAAGAGTACAGATTTTGCAGAAGAGATAAAAAAAATGGTTGGTCTTTTCTATCCCAGGCCGAAACCAAACATTGAGGAAGAAGAGGAGAAGGAAGAGGATAAAGAACAATTAGAACAGAAAACGGAAGAACTGGAAATAGATTGGGAAGTGAAAGTGGAAGAACAAGATTTAGAAGAGGAACCGGAGCCTATCGTTGATTTTGATGCCGTCTTTATCCCGGATAGTTATGAAAGGGCAGGCCTTATAGCATCTCAATTGGCCTATCATGATGTTTTGGGGGTAACCCTTTTAGGAACAAATCTTTGGAACTCTCCGAAATTAATAGACATCGCCGGAAGATATGTTCATGGAGCAATATTTCCTTCTGGATTCTTTTCTGGCAGTGGTTATGCAGGTGTAGATAGTTTTGTTGAACAGTACAGAACAAGTTTTGGCCAAGAACCACAATTTCTTGCTGCAATAGGCTACGATACTATTCGAATAGTCAAAGAAATTTTGAAGGAAAAAGGCAAGGACATAAAGACAAGAGAAAATTTTCGTTCTGCCTTAGCAGGAAATAACTATTTTGATAGCGTAACCGGGCCAATGGTTTTTGATGATGAAAGAAGGGCAAAAAGAGATCCTCTTCTTATAACCATTAGCGGCAGACATTTTCTTCCTATGCCATAACATATCCTTCTTTTATCGGACCAATTCCCACCATTATTATTATTGAGCATTTGCCATCATATTCTGGACACCCCAAAAAAAGCCAAATTAGAACCTAAGATAAATTGAATCAATATAAAATCTCAACTAAAAATGGCATTGGCTCATTATTTGGAGCTTACGTGCCATAGTCGATCGTACAGCCAAATTAGATTTCATTCAAGGTTTCGTTTGGTAGTCA
>JAFDHR010000426.1 GCA_019308645.1 Deltaproteobacteria bacterium | reverse complement strand
TTTGCAAGGACCTCTTTATAAAAAGAACTGATTCTTAATTTTGGAAGACCATCCTCATTTAAGACAATAAGAAACTCATCCCCTATTTTATAGACATAAACATCAGGGATTACATATATAGTCTCCTCATCGTTATACAAACGACCTGGTTTAGGCTCTAAAGAGGCTATATAAGAAACACCATGTAAAACCTCTTCTAAGGAAACACCCAGGCTTTTAGCAATCTGATTGTATCTTTTTTTCTCTAATTGCTTCATATGATCAGTCAAGATTCTTTCGGCAAGACTCCCACCCAGACCCTGAAAACGGAGCTGGATCAAGAGACACTCTCTGTTGTCTCTTGCCCCTACACCAATCGGGTCAAACTCGTGGATAATATCCAGTACCTCTAATACCTCTTTTCTTGATCTATGAGTAAACTTAATAATATTATCAATTGAGGCCTTAAGGTATCCATTGGCGTCTATATTACCAATAATGTATCTCCCAATCTCTCTTTGCACTTCATCAAGATCGCCAACCTGCAATTGCCACGTAAGATGGGAGTAAAGAGTTGTTTTAGGAGAAATCAAATTTTCAAAGGATGGTCTATCTTCTGTGCTCTCATGTGGCGAGCTTACCCATGGGGTATTATATTCTGATATGTAAGCCTCCCAATCAAAATCTTCCCTTAATGTCTCCTTAATGGTTACCTCTTTGAGGGAATCATCGTTTTTAATAGATTCCTTTTCCTTTTCCTCTTCCTGGGATTTTTCTTCGACATCATCGCCAGAGACCTCCTCCAATAATGGATTGATTTCCACTTCGTGATTTATTGTCTGGCAGAGTTCCAGCCTGGAAAGTTGTAAAAATTTGATGGCCTGCTGCAACTGCGGAGTCATTATAAGCCGCTGGCTCAGCTTGATTGATTGTTTAAGTTCAAGTACCATAATAACCTGAAGTAAAATCTACAAATTAAAATCTTCTCCTAAATAAACAGACCTAACTACTTCGCTTGCAGCGATTTTTTCGGGCACACCGGACTCGATAATCTCTCCGTTATTTATAATGTAGGCAAGATCACAGACATCCAATGTTTCTCTTACATTATGATCTGATATTAATATTCCTAAATTTTTTTCCTTAAGCCCTTTAACAATTTGCTTAATATCATTAATAGCCATAGGATCAATGCCTGCAAATGGTTCATCAAGCAAAATAAATTTGGGATGAGTAATCATGGCCCTTGTAATTTCCAATCTTCTCCTCTCACCGCCAGAAAGAGAATATGCCTTTTGTTTGGCCAAATGGCCTATATTCAGCTCGGATAAAAGAGACTGGAGAGATGACTGCCTTTCCTGGGCTGGCATATCTATAACCTCCATAATAGCTAAAAGGTTTTCCTCGACGGTAAGTTTTCTGAACACTGATGGTTCCTGCGACAGATAATTAACCCCTTGCCGAGCCCGTAAATACATTGGTTCATGTGTAATATCTTCCCCATCCAAAAAAATCTGGCCTTCCTTAGCCTTAATCAAGCCAACTATCATATAAAAGGTAGTAGTTTTTCCAGCACCATTTGGTCCAAGAAGTCCAATAACCTGTCCTCTGTTAACCTCTAAATTAACCCTATTTACAACTACTCTCTTTCCATAGGATTTAACAAGATCCTTCACCTTTAAAGAGTCTCTGCTTTTCTTCTCTTTCATTTCTTCCCTTTTTCCTCCTTAGGGAAAATAGTAGCCTTGACCCTTTTCTTTTCATTGCCTTCAACAATACTCCGGCTTTCATTTAAAAATATAATTATCCTTTGCCCTTCTACAGAATCAGGCCCCTGTTGAATGAATGGATTTTCTGTAAGCACAACCTTCGCCTCGTTCTGATAAAAAACTGCCTTCCCTGCACGGGCCACACCAGCATCAAAGCGATTGATAATAACATTCCCTAAGGCAATAATCTTGTCTATCCTGCTGGATTCTGCATTGCTTTCTTTCTTCGTTGGGCTACCGATATAATATACCAACATCTTTTGGCAATCTATTACCATATCCTCTGTTTTGGCATGCACCTTACCCTCAAATACAACTAATTTTTTCTCTTGATCAAACTCAAGGGTGTTTGAGTGAATAATAATAGGATTTTCTGAGGAAAGCGGGCTGGTTGCCTTGCTTTCCTGAGAAAAGGCAGTTATCTGAGGGAACAAGAGAAAGATAACTGAAATGAGTATATTAAAAGAAAAAATGGATAGCGTTATCCTCATCTAAAAAAACCCTCACCATTAAAGGTTGTGCAAACATTTTTTTTAACCATAAATTTCTTCTTACTGAGGTCAATATAAAGACCATCTCCCTCGACTCTAAAGAAAGGACCAATTATTTTTATAGGCTCATCGGTTTCAACTTCATTATCTTTTTGTCTATAGGTTAAAAGGCTTGTTTCTATATGGTAGCCAGTGGCAGATCTACCCAACACATCCCCTTTTAAAATAATTATCCCACTCTTCCTAAAATAGTTACCTTCATTCCCTTTTATAGTATAAGAGGTTTTGTTAAAAGAGTCTAATGTTAATAAAACATCCTTTAAAGCCATAAATTGATCATTATCAAAAAAATGGCCCTCTTTGGCCCT
>JAFDHR010000023.1 GCA_019308645.1 Deltaproteobacteria bacterium | reverse complement strand
TTTAGGTGTGCTGGTAAACATTTTCTCCCTCAGACGATAATATTGAACAGATGCCTTTAAAGCGCGTACCGCACGCTCCGGTCCTGGGAAAACTGGTATTCCCTGGTTGATAAGACTTTTTGTAAAGTCTTCCTGGATACTGCGAAACGTGTAGCCTACAATGGGCTTATTATGGGTTTCAATCAGGTGAGCAATGGATTTACACTGTGCATCGATCAATTTGGCACTTTGCTCAATTGCTTGATCCTTTGAAAAACCCATTTGCTCCAAGGCCCGATTAACCATCTGCGGAGGCACGAGGAAATAGATGAGAAGAATATCGGTATTATCTTCCTCAAGAAGCACTGTGGGGATATCAGAAAAGTAGTCCATAGGATTTTTTGTAAAGGTAATATCCACGGGGTTGTGTATGCTACCTGTATTTGGAACTAACGGAGTTAATTTTTTGACTGTATCTTGCGAAAGCGTCGGAAGTTCAAGACCTTCTCGACCGCAGGAATCTGCCGCAGTTGCACCTGGTCCACCTGAATGGGTTTGGATTACTACTCGAGGCCCTCTGGGTTTGGGTAGACAGCCCAGGACCCAGCACATATCAAATAATTCTGCAATAGAGTATGCCCTGATAACCCCACTCTGGTGAAACACACCATCGTATAACTGATCCGGCCCTGCCAGGGCCCCGGTGTGAGAAAAGCCTGCCCGCCTCCCTGTCTCAGATCCGCCGACATAGAGTGCCACAATGGGTTTGTAGGGTATAATCGATCGAGCCATTTCCACAAATTCTCTCCCTCGACGAATGCCTTCAATGTAGAGAGCTATCACCTTAGTATTGGGGCATGCTCCAAGGTACTCCATGCAGTCAACAATATCGACATTTGCCTCATTTCCAACGCTAAAGGCTGTACTGAATCCAAGGGAGAGTCTGGAGAGATAGTTAAACATCTGAGTAACAAAACTGCCGCTCTGCGAGGCCATGCCGATAAATCCCGGTTCGCCTAAATACCGCAGGAAAGTCGTATTCAGCTTTTGATATGGATTCGCCACACCAATACAGTTTGGGCCTAAAAAGCGAATACCGTATCTCTTGGCAATCTCAATTAGCTCTTGTTCACGGCCTACACCTTCCCTACCGACCTCCCTAAAACCACCAGATACTATAATGGCATGCTTAATGCCTTTCTGGCCACATTCTTTTAACAGCTCCGATACGATTTGTGTAGGCACAACGAGCACTGCCAGATCCGGGACTTCGGGCAAATCCAACACGCTCCTATAGGCCTTGAGATTCTGTACTTGGTCCTCTTTGGGGTGAACAGGGTAGATGGTCCCTTTAAAACCAAGAGCCCTCAAAGAATTGAACTGGCTTGTTCCCATAGCAGAGAAATTATTTGAGGCCCCAAAAAAGGCAATACTTTTAGGGTTAACAATTGGGTATAGTGGGCTTTCTTGTATGGAGTTCAGCATGTATATTCTTCACCAACAGACCTACCATGCCTGTGGCCTTCATGTAACCTACTAAGTTAATGATCAGGAAAATAATCCCCACCTCAGCTGTCAAACTGTCGGCCAACACTGAGAAGTTACCAGAGCTAAACCGATATACTTAAATTGTTATAGAACCAAGAACTCATTTGACCCTGTTATAAAAAAGGCTATAAAATGAAGTGAAAAACCCTATTTTTCACAGGGAGAAGTGGAGTTTTGTTTCCAAATGGTCATCTATCTATGAAAAAACCCATCAAGTATATTGCCATCTCTATACTAAGAGGGCAACCAATTAAATTGAGATTAAATTGAGAACATCACGCAACATCACGTAAATTGACAAACATGCTCTTGATAGATATAATAAATTTATTTAAATCTTTAATTTATAAGCTGAAAAAATTAATGAATGATCTAAAAAATAAATTCTTAGAAAGATTAAATCCTGTCCATATCAGATTTTATCAATATTATAAAAATCATTTAAAGCTGATTATTTTGAGTATAATTTTTTCTATGGTTGTTTCTGCGTCTGGTGCAGCCCTTCCTTGGTTTCTCAAGCAGGTTGTAGACAGGCTCTTCATTCAAAAAGAATTTTCACAACTCCTGCCGATCATGATTTGTATGACCGGTCTTATACTGATATTAAATTTATTTCTTTTTTTTCAGAGTTACTTTATGGAAAAGGTGAAATTAAACCTGAGCATACACCTACGTATGAAATTGCTTGAAAGTATTTTCCGGAAGAAAATGAGTTTTATCAAATCAAAACACACGGGTGAGATGACTGCCTTGCAAAATAACGAACTGGTCTTAGCGGAAAATATACCAGAAATGATAGCAAGGATATTCTTTGAATTTCCTATAAGGATTGCCGCACTTTTTGTAACCATGCTGTACCTGAACTTCAAACTTACTTTATTTGTGCTTGTCGCTGCACCACTGAGCTATATGATTATGAAGAAGGCAAGGAAAATTCGCAAGAATTTATCTGGGCAAAAAATGAAGATCATTGCACGGATATTTTCCGATTTCCAAGAATTTCTCTCGGGTATTAAGATCATAAAGGCTTGGAACCTTTTCCCTTATTGTCGCCGTAAGTTTGATGAGGATTACAGAAATTATCTGGTACAGCGCATGAGGGAGATTAAATATAATTCTTCTGTAAAGAGTGCCTTGGACCTGATCATTGTTCTGGTATTAAACCTCATTTTGTATTTTGCGGTGATGGAAATAAAAACAGAGAGTGCTACACCGGGAGATTATGTAGGCTTTATCATGGCACTGTGGCTCTTCTTACAGCCCATTCAGAGAATCGGTATGGGTTACTCGAATCTTGTAAATGCTACCGTTGCAGCAGAAAGAGTGCTCGATGTATTTGAAGGTCATCACTACGATGAGGATAATCTGGAAAAGGGAACGGAGATTGAATTTATAAATAAGATCGAAATAGTTGATGCTACATACAGTTACGACGGCAATACAATCCTGGAAGGAATAAATATGAGTTTTGAACCATCGAAGGTTTACGTAATTATCGGTCCTAACGGAATAGGTAAGTCTACAATTATCGAAAGTCTTATCGGTTTTGTGCAGCCTTCTTCAGGCAAAATCCTTTTTAACTCAGTGCCTTTAGAACAGTACAATCTTTCAAATGTAAGATCCCGTATATCAATCGTCACGCAAGATATATTCCTTTTTAACCATTCTGTACGGGAAAATATTATCTTTAATAACGGATTTGACGATTTAGAATCGAGAAAGAGATATGAGTGGGCACTCAAGACCGCACGTGTTTTTGATTTCCTTGACATGCGTGGAAGGAATGATTCTTCCGAGCTTTCTGAGCACGGCAGCAATTTTTCAGGAGGAGAAAAACAGCGTCTATGTATAGCAAGGGCGCTGTTCAAGGAATATGACTTGATTATCCTCGATGAATCGAATTCAAACATAAGCAAGGATGTATTCAGCGGAATACTCGATACGTTATGTCGAAATAAGGATGGGAAGATTATCATTTTCATATCCCAAGATTCCACTTACTGGCATTTTGGAGATATAATCTACGAGGTATCCGACAAAAATGTCACAAGGGTAGAACATGGAAATTGGTAAATTTCAGCGTGAACTATTCAAAAGAATAGAGGAGTTGATTAAAAGTAACTTTCCGAATGTAGTGACATTGATACGTTTTTATTACCTCCATTTTAAATATGGTGTCATGAAGCCACTCATCCGTCTTATTTATTCGCATCGAAGAAAAAAAGGTGAGCACAAAAAGGTACTGACGTTTTGCCTCGGTGGACTCGGGGATTACGTCCTTGCAACGCCATTTTACAGAAACCTCAAAATGGCCATCCACGACTGTAAGATTGATGCTATAGTATTTATGTATATTGAAGAGCTGTTGGAAAAAAACTTTCCCCTCATTGACAGAATCATTCCTTATCCGATTAATGCTCGATACATGGGGTTTTTTATGGCGTGGCGATTCTTTCGGGATCTTTATATCGAAAATTACGATTATTATTTCTGTATTGCCGATTATAGTTACACTCCCAAGATTCCTCATAATCTTTATGGGGCGGTTATAGGTTATGTTGCGGATATCCCCGAAAGAATCGGAATCTTTCGCCTGAGAGATACGGATCTTATCACAATGGAAAAAAGACTAATAGAAAAAAGGCCCCTCTACACGCGATACAGTTTCGACAAAATGGGTCTTCACGGGAGTGAAACGCATGCTGTTTACCAGCATCTTCATCTTCTTAAGCTTATTGGGGTTAAGTCAAGTAATCATGATCTCTTGCTATACAGCGACCCAATTTCCGATGAAGAGATAAATCAATACCTTGAGGGTTTTGTGGGGGAAGACGACTTGGTTGTGGTATTAGCCACTACATCAGCCTCGTTGTTAAAACAATGGTCTTTTAGGAAATTTGCGGAATTAGCAGATAGGCTCGCTTCGGATTTCGGGGCTAAGATAGTAATTGCGAGCTCGTCTGGAGAGAAAGTCGGAGAGTTAATAAAAATCTTGATGAATAACCAATGCTTAAGCTTTTCCGGAGATAATGCCCTTAGCCTACCTCAATATGTCTCCCTTGCTAAGCGAAGCCATGTCTGTATCGGTAACGATTCGGGGCCAACACATATTGCAATTGCTGTATCTACTCCAGCAGTTATGCTTTTCGGTCCATCACCTGTAAATTTCTCAAGACCCCTCGATGAAAAAAGAAATCGTATAATCGAAGCGAGAAATTTTTCATGCACGACTATACATAATAGTAAGGAGACAGATCAACTGGAAGCATCAAGTATAGATCTTATAAGTGTCAATGCAGTCTATGAGGCCTTTGTTTCCATTTTGAGACAAGAGTATCCACAGCTTTGTTGCAATAAAGAACTCTGATTGAACAAAGATTTTTTTATCGATTAAACTCAAGGTAAGATTTATTGGGAAAGGTGTTTCCAATAAATGTAAACAAGGGAGAAAATAATAATTGGATATACTATTATTTAATCCTGTACAAACGAAAAATGGCTTTGCACTTTATAATTTTACCCTGTTGTGGCTTGCTTCATATTTAAAGAATGATGGGCTGGAAGCTAGAATATTTTTTTTGACACATGAGTTTGAAAAAGAAATTAGAGATGCGTTGATAACTTATGAACCCAGATACGTTGCAGTAAGTTGTAGGTGGTATACCAATCTGTATGGTGCTTTTATTGTAGCACGAATGGTAAAATCTTATGATAGCAATATTAAGGTAATAGCAGGAGGCAATACTGCCACGTATTTTGATAAAGAGCTTCTCTCTCACGGTGATTTTGATATTATTATTCGGGGAGATGCTGAATTTCCTTTAGTTCAATTGCTGAAACATAATCGCCCTATGAATTCAACGATCAAAATTAACAACTCAATAAAGAGACAGGAGATTACATATATTCAAAGTCAAGAGGAACTTGATTCCTATCGGTTAGAATGCCCTGAACTTATTGTAGAAAATCATGACAGAGTTTTGAAAGGGACAAATTATATTTGGGTGGGAAAAGGATGTAAATTCCCCTGTTTTTACTGTGGTGGATCAAGAACGGCTCACATAATTATTTCGGGCAGGAAAGATCAAATTACTCGGCCAATAAAAAATGTTTTATCTGATATTAAATTGTTAACACGGTATTCCGATCACATAATGTTTGATTTTTCAGATTTTCACAGTGACCAAAAAAAATATTTTATTAATTTGTTAGATCAATTACCTCAGAAAAAATATTACTGTAAGATATTTTACTGGGGGATGCCTTCTTCGGAATTTCTGGACAGGGTGAATGATGTTTTTAAAAGATCAGAAGTTATTGTTGATGTTGTAACGTTTAATGAAAAATTGCGGAAGCAATTATCACAACGGACGTGGACTAAGCCTTTTGTTAGTAATGAGGATATAGAAAGAATATGTGAATATTCTTTAGAGAAAGGAAATATCGAAATTGGTTTGGAGAGTATTGCAGGGTTGCCTCAAGAGAAAGAGTTTAATTTTGAAGAAACCATACAATTTGCCAGAAATTTATTGCAAAAATATATTTGTGTTACTCACATTTCATACTGGCCATTATCATTAGAGCCAGCCTCACGCATCTATGAAGAACCTGGAATATTTAATTTTCAAAATGCAAGAAAAACATTTGAAGATTTTGTTGAATTAACAAAAACAGCATTTGAAAACAATTATATCTACCCCTACATGGAATATCACAGTGCCGCAGGTTCTGAACTTCAAATAGTTAATCCTTACGGGACATGTGAAGTTGGGAGTTCCGAGGAAGAAGTTTATCAGCAGTCAAAGACGTTTTACGATTCTGTCTATAATGAACTTCGAGCAAATAGGATATTGTTTAAAAAAGTTTAGGCTATGCTCACAATGAAGAACCTTAAAAAAATAATGATATATCTCGGTACCTTTTGGTACGGGTGGATCCTTGTTTACCGTGTTAAAAGGTCCAAATTGCCGGTAACAGATTATCTGGATCGTCATTACAGGCGAAAAAGGCAGAGATCCGGTCTTGAGGCGGAAGAAATATATCGCCTTATCTCAAAGGCCTCTTCAAGCTTCTGGTTTCACAGGCAGCAAATCTGTTTGGCCCGGAGCCTTGCCGCGTATTATTATCTCAAAATCTACGGTTATAGGCCCTATTTTTTAATGAAAATTGATTTTCAATGCGACAAGTATTACAACTGCCATTCGTGGGTATGCATCGATCGGGACCTTCAAAAGGGTTATCTTAAAAATTTGAATGTCCTCAATATTCATAACAATTTTATTCTAGTGGAAAAAAGCCTTGAACAGAAAGGAGATAGTGATGGCGAATATCCTTCTGACAAACTATTGCAACCTGAACTGCCCCTATTGTTTTGCTGGGATGATGATGGCTCAAAAAAGCAATAATATCAGTATGAGAAATTTCAAAAAGGCCATTAATTACCTTAAAAGAAATGGCGAAAAGAATGTGGGTATACTGGGAGGTGAACCCACACTTCATCCCAATTTTTTGGAATTGATAGACTATGTTATAAAAAAAGGACTAAGAGTTCAGCTATTTACCAATGGTATTATGGACAAGGAACTCTCAAAAGGGCTGGCTAGATATGATTCGAAAGAATTAACCATACTGCTCAACTTAAACGACAAGATCACTTATTCTATCAAACAGCTAAACAGGATTGAATCCTCATTTGAAAATCTTAACAATAAAATAGGCCTCGGCTATACAATTTATAAGAATGATTTTTCACTCCTCTTCCATCGAGACATGATTCTAAGATATGGTTTATTAAAGCAATTGCGTGTTGGACTTGCCTCGCCCATTGCTGGACCAGAAAGAGTGGACTTTTTTAATACGTCTGATTTTGCCAGATTGGGACAATTGATTATAGATAATGTTGAGATGCTTGAAGAATACAATATCCTTATTAATTTCGATTGTGGTTTCCATATGTGTCTGTTTACAACTGAGCAACTGGGTATTTTGGTGGAAAAATCCCTCGGTTTCAAATCCGTTTGTGAACCCGTTATTGACATAGACCTTAATTTAAACGCCCATCACTGTTTCCCACTCACAGGTCTTTTTGAAAAGCCTATAAGGGATTATCCTGATCTAAACGAATTAAAGCAGTACTATAGAAAAAAATTTGAAGGCCTGAAAATATTCGGTAATGATGGAAAATGTCTGACGTGCAAATATTTGGAGAGAAACCAGTGCAGAGGGTGGTGCATCGGGCGGATTTTCAACTCCCAAGATGGATTGTTTGAAAAGGTAAGAGCCATTAACGATACAGAAGAAACAGGACACGCTGATTCTATATAGGGAGATATTGCTATGCAAATTTCATTAGAAGATATTGAATTTACAAAAAAGGCTCTCTATGGTTTTGTATGCAGATCTGCCCCGAATTCCAGCGAGGAAAAGAACAATCTCAAAATTCTCCGCTGTCACCCATTCTTCAGACTCTGGGGGACAAGGGCGATGGATTATAAGACGAAGGAATATTATGCTGGAGAATTGTACTCCCCATTAGGTAAATTCTGTACTCCAGATGTATTTGTTCAGTTACAGGACACCTTTCAGGATGCATTGGTGACGTTAAAAGATTCCAGTAAGGATTTTATAAGTAGTAAACTGGAATCTGTTGCACGAGTAAAAGAGATTTCAAACCTCAGGCTTGAAGCTATCTCCGAGATAATGGGGAGGGGTGAGATGTCCATTTTTATACGTTCCAGGGAGGCCTATATTAACGAAATTTACCCCCGACAACTGACAATCGTCATGACATATGAATGCAATTTGAATTGCAGGTACTGCTTTTCAAAAGGGCTTTCCTTGACTGAGCCAGGCTATCTTGATAATGATGTCTTCGAGCGCATTATTGAGTGGATGGATGGTAAGGAGTTTAAGCATGTATCACTTTTCGGTGGCGAGCCTACTCTTCACCCGGATTTTATAAATTATATAATAAGGTTAAACAATCTCGGCTACAGAGTTTATTTTGCAACAAACGGTCTTTATTCAGAAAAGGTGGCTGAAGGGCTGAACGAAACCGATTCACTCAAGGCAACCTTTAACATACCGGCAAGCGGCACCTACACCGCGCGGCAAGAAAGTCTCTTGAAAAGGAATTTAAGCTGTTTCCCTTCCCATATTAGGAAATTCTTCCGCTTCACGTTATCAGAAGAAAACAGAGATCTCAAGCTGTTAGAGGAACTCACTGAAGAGTTCAATCCAGACTCCATCAGTTTTGCCCTTGCATTCCCTTCGGGGGATTATTCCAATGATTTTATCGACAAAGATAAGATTTCCCTTTTCACCCAGGATATCTTCAAGCTTATAGAGTTAGCCAATGAAAAGAAACTTTACAGTGGATTAGTAAAGCCCTTTCCTCTTTGCAAGTTTACAGAGGGGGAACTTATGACCATGCTCGGCGGGATAGATCTGTTCAATACCTGCGACATTTATCACGACAATTTCATGCAACTTACAACCGTATCGCATAAGGGGGTATTCTATCCATGCATAGCACTGCGTCATTACGGTAAAATTCATCTCGATGATAATCCCACTCTGGATGATATCTCTAAGTATAATCGCTCGGTTGTTGAGCGTCTTTCAGAAAATCCGGTGATCGAGGAATGTTCAAGTTGCAATCTTTATAAGTCTCACCTGTGTCAGGGGTTTTGTTATTCCTACTTCAGTGACTCGCGATAACAGGGGCAAAAAGGTAAAGAGAAGGTGCTATAATGGAGGCATTTCACTATATTGGTTATGATGTTTGTTTGGTTCAGGATTGTAACCTGAGATGCAGGTATTGTTCCACTGGGTATGGCCGATTTGGAGAGAAACCCAAGATTATGTCACAGGAAACAATCGATCGAGTCGTTTCATTTATGATTGAAAATGCTGAAGACAAGTTCAGGGTGAGTTTTTCTGGCGGTGAGACACTTCTTGCTTTCGATAGCTTAAGCTACTTTATTGAGAAGATAATTCGGAAGAAAGAAAAGACAGGGAAGAAAGTGCTTATCGAGGTGTCTACAAACGGGGTGAACATCACAAAAAAAATTGCAGACTATCTGGCTACACAGAGGGTTAATCTCTCGTTTAGCGTTGATGGAGACAAAATTACTAATGATCGTAATAGAATAATGCCCGCCGGAGTCGGTGTGTATGATAATGTTCGTAAAAACTTTGAATTGTACAGGAATTCACTAGAAAAAAACTGTTATGGAGATGCCCGGATAAAGGCAGAGTGTACCATAGATAAAAAGGCGGATCTCTTTCGGTCGGTGCTTCATCTTTTTGATATTGGCTTTACCGATGTCATAGCACGCCCTGTTGGTGATTCTTTATTTACTGGATATAAGAGAGGAAACTCTTCCGTAGTCTTTTTGTCGTCGTTTCGAAAACTGGTCCGTTATATCCTTGAGCCCCTGGATGCAGCAGACATTATTGCAGGCAATTACAGTAGAATGTTTTTAAATATTAAACGACCACTACCTCACATTATTTCGGGGAAGGGCGAAATCCCCCCCTGCGAAGTAATTAACAAAAGTATATGTATAATGGCGGATGGGAAGATTACGCCCTGCTTTCTGTTTAATGATTTTCGTGACGGGCATTTCACATTCGGAAATGTTTTTTCAGGTGTGGACCGAGTGAAGGCAGCGAATTTACGAGGATTCTTTGAACACCTCACATCTGACTGTGCCTCCTGTTGGTGCCGATCCCTCTGCAGGGTTTGTTACAGAGAACTTATTGATATAAAAGAGAAAACAGTATCTTCCGAGGAGCCTGAATATTGCTGCGTGACCAGAAAGTCAATGGCCATCCTGATCGAAGAGGCCTCCAGACGGTATAAGCTACAGCCTGTTTTTATGTATGAGTGAGTCAAAAGAAGAAATAATAAGAAAGCTCCTCCGTGCATTTTCTGGGTTTAAACCTGGGTTCTGTCTCGAAGGCAATGAATTGGTGATACTCGACAGGGAAAAGGCCTTGAAAGCCCTTCAGTACAATTCTATTGACCTTCTTGCGCTTTATGCCTGTGAGATAAAAGACGAAGTACGGGAAATCTTTTTACAGAATAGCCTTGACGCAACGATCTTTCAGGTAAGTTTGCTCAAGGAATTGGAAAGGGTCACTTCAATTCTCTCACGAAAAAAGATTTCCTTCTTTGTCCTGAAGGGTTTTGCAATGAAGAGATATTATCCTGCTGATTGCATACGCCCCAGTTCTGATATCGACATCATCATCCATCCTGATGACATATGCACATGTATGAATGCCTTTAAGGAAGCGGGATATGAATTGGAGGATGAAGAAAATGCGGAGCGTCAGCTTGCACTCCATGGTGAGTTGAATTGGATAAGCCCGCAGACACCAATATCTGTTGAGTGCCATTGGGATTTGATCAACGCAAAGTCTATGCGTAAGATTATAAATTTTGATCCGGATTTCATATTTCAGAGGCCTGAAACGTTACATGTTGAGGGGATCGAGATCAATGTTCTTCCTGTACCGATTGATCTTGCATACCTCATGGCTCACCACGTCCTGCACCATCAGTTTAAGAAGCTTCTATGGCTTGCGGATGTCCTTTTGATATTGATGACTGAGGAGGTTGACTGGAAGGAGTTTGAAGATACGGTAAGACACCTGAGGCTAGAGAGGCCCGTGTATTATTACCTGGAGGCTGTCATCAGAATATTCGGAAAGGAAAGCCTGGAGCACCTTGTTGAGCTCAAAAATAATCTTTCCCCCAGATCCAGGCGGTATTTTTTCTTTGCCATTTTTAACCGGGCTGAGAGTATTTTCAGAATGGAGCAGGTCACCGCCAGATTAAGAGATCACATTTTCCGAAATGCGTTCAAGTAGGACCGTGTCTTTGAAAAGCTTGAAATTTTTTTCCATATCAAGACAGTGGTAAAAGGAGAATATTCTTGCCTGACTGGAAAGCCTTTCAAGGAGGTTCATCTGAGTTCCCCGGTTTTTGGAAGAGACAAGAGGATATAGTATCTCACCTTTCAGGAAGGCCAGAAAGCCTTCATAGGAAGACATCCTCTCAGCCTTAGCGGGTCGAGGGTCGGCTTCATTTAATATAACGGGGAAGATCACAAACCCCGGCACCCCTGCTCTTATTCGCGAGGTGGGAAAAATCTCCTCTAAGGAAAAGTGATACTTATGGAGCCTCTTATGAACCGGATCTTTGAAAGATAGCAGGCCCGGGAAGAAATCTATTGTCTTTTCGGTTATGGCTATCTTTTTAACCGATGGGTAGACCTCGATTCTGTCTTGCTTGCCATTTCTGAAGAAGACCTGATCGTCACAGTAAATTGACCCACCATTCATGGCCACATTCAGGGCGTAGGTGGTCTTTCCCACAGCCCCCTTACCGGCGAAGATTATATCCATTCCATTATATTGCACATACGCGGCGTGAAGCCTGAATATACCCAGGCATTCAAGAAACCAGTAAATTGTTGAGATAACACCAGATGAGTTTGGCGGGAGTATTTCGTCATTAAAGGTGTTTTCATAAAAGAAATTACAACTGTCGCCTTGGCGCTCACTCTCATAAAAGATACCCTCTGGGTAGAAGCTGAATACTTTTTTCCGTTTTGGAAGGAAGAAGAGATGGAAGCCTTCTTTCAGGGTCATTCGCATACTGCTTTCCTTCCCAGTGCCTTCTGGAATAAGATTTTCCGGGGATAAATCCGAATCCAGGAGTTTTTTATCTACCCCTGTGAAGACTATTTCATAACCTCCAGCATCTTCGATTTGAGAGAGGTGAAAATAACCCTGGCAAATCAATCCCACTGTTGGGTCCGTAAAACTAATCTTTAATTTCACGCCACCTATATCATACCTAATAGGGCCTTTATAATCCATCACAAGCATGAAAAAACGGTAACGTAAAAGACGTTACCGTTTTTTCAATTTCCTTAAACAGTGTTATGTTTGTTAATGCCAATACCCATAGCCTGATACATAGGACCTTGACAGTGGACCGCACGCACTAACTTTGTCGAGAGCGTCATGTTCTTCTATCATGGGGGGTTCGTAGGTCTTTGTTTTAACTTCTTGGGTGTTCATCTTTTTGGTTTCCTTATTGAGCTTTTTTTTCATTATCCTCCTCCTTTTTAAGAATAATGTTTTTGGTTTTTAATGCCTCTATAAAATCCTTATACGCCTTTTCGAAAACATCTTCCTCTACATAGAACGATTCAAGAAATTTCGCTTTAGTGTCTTCGTAATTCATTTTTTCAAGAAGACACTTTAAGATAAAATCCCCTGTTTCATTGAATGTGTAATACTTGGCCGTATTTATGTTAACCAGAACAGATTTTTTGTCTATCTCTTTAACAATCAGATTTTCATTTATAGAATATTTCCGCACTTGCTCACCTATGAATTTGCTTAACATATATTATGTATAAAATAAATTATATCATTTGTCAATTAAAAAAGAGGTCTGCCACATGCTTTCTGAGTTCAGCATTGCGAAAGCCATTGAGCAGATGAAAGAACAATGTTAAGGCTAAAAGGAGGGCCATGACTCGGGTATCCCCAAACTTTAGCCCTGGAGCCGGTTGACCATCTTTACTGATGGTGGGTTTGACTAGCCGCTCAATTGTTTCACCAGAAAGATCCCGCCAAGCGGGACTGACACGTTGGACATCTAAAAGACGTCGGTTGATACTCCGACCTATTTGTTGGAGGTAGTTAATATTTGAGATATCTTTTCCAATACCGAAATCCTTTGTGTCATTGATGGTTGTTTCAGTTCTTAAGGCCCTATTCTCTTTGAAGTATTGTTTAACATGAGACTTCTTG
>JAFDHR010000425.1 GCA_019308645.1 Deltaproteobacteria bacterium | reverse complement strand
TTTGAAGTACCTGGTGGATTACACCCTGCAATCTTTTATTGCCTCAATCCATACCTATAGATTGCGACTGTATGAAATTGACTTAGTTCTTTGTATCATCGCTGATTAACGGTTATGTTTTCTCAAGTAATACTCTTAATCTCTTGAGAAACTTGTCTTTTCCCACAAAGCCTATAGCCCTTAGCCTTTTTTCTTCAACGCCCTGCCTGTTTATAAAAACTGCTGTTGGAATACCCCTGATCTGGTATTTTCTCATGAGATCATCATGAAATGGCTGAGACCTGGTCAGGTCTAACCGCATGGTAATCACATTACGGCTTAACTTTATCACCTCAGGATCCGTAAATACTTCCCTTTCCATTGCCACACAGGGGCCACACCAGTCAGCATAAAAATCTATGATCACCGGTTTTTTTTCTTCCGCTACCTTTTCAAGAATGGACTGATCGTATGAAATCCATTCTATTTTACCAACATTCTGGCTTGTGAGCGCGAGGTAGATGATTCCACCCACAACTAAGATAATTCCCATGGCCTTTTTGAAATAGGGAAAAATTTTGAGCTTCTTTCCCGTTGTATCAAGCCAACCGAGATGGATGCCTGCTGCTATGGATACTCCGGCCAGAAGCCACTGCTTTCCAAAAAACTGTGATACCAAGGGGCCTATCATAAAGGCTGCCATGCCGAGAAGAATCCAGCCCATCAACTTTCGTATCCACAGCATCCAGTCTCCTGATTTGGGTAATCTGGCTATGGCCCCTGAAAAAATAGCCAAGACCGCGAGAGGAAGCCCCAGGCCTATACTAAGGGTAAAGAGATAAAGAAAACCAACAAAGGGATCTCCCCTTTGCCCTACATAGATTAAAAGCCCCAGTATAAATGGGCCAAGACAGGGAGCGGCTACTATTCCCAGTGTCAGCCCCATAAAGAATGTTCCGGAGAAGCCAGCGTAATTTTTTGATGCTATCCGTGTCAGCCAAAAAGGCAGCCTGAGATCCCACAGCCCAAAGAAACTTAAGGCCATAGCAACCATTACGCCTGCTACAAAGATCAAGACATAAGGACTCTGAAGTGCAAAGCCGAGCATACCCCCTGATAAAGCGGCTGAAAGACCCAGCAAAGAATTGGTTATGGCCAGGCCAAACATATACAATATCCCATGAATTATAATATGGCCTTTTATCTTCTCGCTCTTTCCGCCGAAATAAGAAATAGTTATGGGGATAAGGGGATAGACACAGGGTGTAAGATTTAGAGCAAGGCCCCCTAAAAAGATTGCCAACAAGGTAAACCAGACGCTGGCAGGTGCTGCTCCCTCTTGCGAACCAGTCTTTTCATCTGAAGCCGCTTCTACTGTAACAATAACGTGATGCCCTTGATCTAAATTTTGGGCATCTTCCTCATAGAGGGCTGGCTTGTGCAAATTGTGAGAGTTATATGGATTGACTAAATGTGGAGATGCTTCTGTAGCCTGAGAGAAATCTTGAGAGTAAATGGTATCGGTTGTAACCGAAGAGAACCATATCATTATAAAAAAGAATAACAGAAATGCCATTCTCATCTTTCTCCATGGTTGGTTGAACATACCTACCCTCCATACATAGTTTTCAATCATAAACGGTGTTTGGAGAACTTAAGATTTAAAGCAAAAGAAATCAAGCCTCAAATGTGATATTTATCGGGATTTATCTCCACATTACTGTAATAAAAAATTACTCGTGAGCCCTCGTTTTCCCACATTTCCATAAAAAGACTATAAGATTGTAGATCCCAAATATAGGGTCTGCACTATCCTCAGGCCGGCTCTTTAAACAAATCTCAGGTTCCCTTTGTTCATAAGGGGGCAGCAATGGTGGTAGTTTCATGAGAACTGTATAGTTGGTAATCTTGTATGGAAGATGAGGGAGTGGAAAACGAACCTACTCTTTTTCTATAATGGATTTAAAATTTTCTGGACGGTGGCGGTATTCGAGCGAGTGAGAGATGTAATCCGTAGTTGGATCGAGGAAACTTTTGGCAAGTTAGATCAGTAAGCTTTTATTTAGCACCTGTAAAGAGCGCTTGGGCTATCAGCCCGGCGATGGGTGGAAAGAAGAATGTGCTTGCCAGACGGATTAATGTGAATTTCCAGCCTAATATACCAACCTCCATCGGCAACCTGGAGATCGCCCATAGGGACCATCCTGTGAGAAAGGCAACCATGGTTCCAGCACTGGCGCCGGATCGTAAAAGTCCAGCAACGATTGGCAAACTCACATAAGGACCTCCAGGGGTAAAGCCTCCAGCAATTGTACCGATCAGTATTCCTCTTATGCCGGATTCTGTGCCCACCCATTTCGATAATAATTGATGAGGGAGAAGAACCTGAACCATGCCCGCTACGATAAAGGCCAAAATCAACAATGGCAGGATTTCAAGTGTCATATTCAGGCCTGACTTTAAACCACTAATGTGTTGTCCTTGTCCTTTGTAGTACCCTATGGCTAACAGAATACCTGCAAGAACTGCCATCACTATTGTTGATATCAACATTCCTGAATTCCTCCTCTTCTTATCCATAATTTCTCTCAAATGTTATATAGCGTAATTGCTCAAAATCCTGTGGAAATTT
>JAFDHR010000424.1 GCA_019308645.1 Deltaproteobacteria bacterium | reverse complement strand
GAATTTTCTTAAGGATCGAATTTATCAAACGTATGCTATCCCAGAGCTTCAGAAAATAATCGCTTCCTCTTCCCCTCGCGCATCCCCTTCGGCCACAAGTTATTGAGTAATTACGTATTAATATAGTTATCATTTATCTCTGTCTGTGGTGGCGGTCTTGTGCAAGGAAACCGCAAAGGTAAAAGGTGCTGGATAGGAATAAGGTGCCCTTTATGACAAAAAGGACACAGATCTACTGGTTTGCCGGTCAAGAACTCATAACGTGATTTCCAATCCAATGATTGAGATGGAGATTTCTCCTCAATTTGATGGTCATGAAAAATTTCTCGGCACCGTTTCAACTTCTTCGTACGATGACGATTGCTTAGAAACCCAAAATAACGGATGCGCATAAAACCTGAAGGAAGAACATGGAGTAAAAAGCGGCGAATAAACTCTTCTGCCCGAAGAGTCATGGTTTGGGCCTTATTTTCCTGCTGGTAATTCCTCCAGGAAAAAGAAACTTTGCCGTCTTTAATCCTCAATAAACGATGGTTGGAAATTGCGATACGGTGAGTGTAGCGGCCCAGATAATCCAGGACTTTCTCTGCTCCTCCAAAAGGTGGTTTCGCATAGACGACCCATTCGGTGTTAAAACATTTTTTTATAAGCTGTGCAAACGATCCCGGATTAGAGAGATGACTGATTTTTCCAAAAAACTTCAACCGATCCTGATTAAAAGCTTTCATGAGAAGTTCAACAAAGAAGCGTCGGTAGAGGCGCGAGAGGACGCGTACCGGCAGAAAAAATCTCTTACGGCAGTTTATCCATCTGTTTTCATCCTGTGATAATCCTCCAGCGGGTACGATACAGTGAAGATGAGGATGAAGAAGAAGTGTTTGGCCCCAGGTATGAAGGATAGCCATAAAACCGATTTTGGCGCCTAAATGTTTTGAATCAGCTGCAATAGTCTGCAGAGTTTTTGCCACTGCTTTAAAGAGAATGTCATAAACTACACGTTTATTTTGCAGTGCTATATGGTTTAGTGCTTCAGGAATAGTGAAGACAACATGAAAATAGCCAACCGGCAAAAGCTCTTCTGTCCTGGCCTCCAGCCATTCTGCTTTTGCCAGTGACTGACATTTAGGGCAGTGACGGTTCCTGCATGAGTTGTACGAAATAACCTCATGCCCGCAGTGATCACAGCGGTCAATATGTCCGCCAAGTTCAGCAGTACGGCAGATCTTGATGGCATGCATTGTGCGCCACTGTTGAGAGTTTGTGGATGTTCCAAATTTATGGCGATATGCTTCTCCATATTCACAGAATATATCTGCGACTTCCAGATTTGTTCTTCCCATCTCAAGCAGGGAAATTACATATCCGGAAGAGTATCAAGAGGACTTGTCGTAGCTTTTAAGTTTTGGACAGCAATATGTGTATATACTGCGGTGGAGCTCGGGCTTTTGTGTCCAAGAAGAATCTGAATGGTACGAAGATTTGTGCCCCGCTCCAGCAAATGAGTCGCAAATGAATGGCGCAGGATATGAGGGGTCACTCTTTTCTTAAGGCCCGATTCATAGCTCGCAAGCCTGCAAACCTGACGGGCCGTCCCAGTTGAAATAGGATCATTTTTAGTTTTGCCATAGAACAGCCAGGAAGCAGGTTGATATTCTTTCCAGTAATCACGCAGAATTATAAGAAGCTTTTCAGAAAGCATGACATAGCGGTCTTTTTTTCCCTTGCCTTGTTGGATTCTGATAGTCATACGTCGACTGTCAATGTCGGATAGTCTGAGCCTTGTTGTTTCTAAGATACGCAGCCCGGCCGCATATGTCGTCAGTAAAATTGCCTTGTGTTTTTTATTCTCTACAGCCTTAAAAAACTGCGCCACTTCATCCGGGCTGAGAACAACAGGGAGTTTTTTCTTACGTCTTGCAAAGTGAATCTTTTCAATATCCCATTGGCATCCCAGAGTTACCCTATAGAGAAACCTTAAAGCTGATGAGGTTACGTTAATGGAACTTGATGATAATTTCCTCTCCTTGACAAGATAGAGCAGGAAAACACGGATATCCTCAGCTCCCAATAATGCAGGGGACTTGTTGAAATGATTGGCAAATACTGTGACCCTGTCCAAATAACGCTTTTGAGTGGTCTCAGAAAGGTTGCGAATCCGCATGTCTTCCAACATCCGTTGACGTAAAGTATTCATGAAACCTCCTTCGTAAAGTTATAGATTTTGTGATACCAATCTTAGACTCTTCAAAGAAGGTTTGCGAGTGAGATGAAAGTCTATCCAGGATTAAAAAGTCAGACGTTTATCCGTATACCGCGAAGCGGTTTAGTTCAAAAGTCCTTGACATTTACAAGCAAAGAAGTTGAAGCTTACGATGTTGGATGTTTTCAAAGAGGGAGCATTTGGAAGTTATGAGTCAGATAGAAATAGTGATGAGGAAAATGTTGGTTAGAGTTAAGGCCATTGGAAGCCCTAGACCCTGAGGCCCTGACTTCATAAAATAAAAAAATGGGGGACAAGTGTCTGATAACTTAAATCAGCTAATTAATACAAGTAATGAGATGATTAATATTGCTAAAGATATGATTCAATCTTGTCATTTAAAAAAGAATAAAGTT
>JAFDHR010000423.1 GCA_019308645.1 Deltaproteobacteria bacterium | reverse complement strand
GGTGAACATTCATTACCCGACTACGGTCCGGTAACCTCTGTGAACCGCCCCGTGCGGACCCGCATGCGGGGTGGTGTGGGGGCTGGGGGGCTAAAACCCCCGGCTACCCGATTCGGTGTTTTTCCTTTGTTTATTAAGCCACCACAGACAAAATTTGGTTACAAGGTTCTTAACATTCACAGTTATACCAAACATCCCTGGTTTAATTTCAAGTAATTCGTTAAAATTTTCAAGAGCTGTTTTAACTTCATCTGGTCGTTGCAATATGGAGTAAAATGGACATTCTTTATAGTGCTGCGGACGAATAGAAGCCCATTCCCATCTCCAATCTTCTCTGCTGGCATCTCGCTCACTAAGACTCTTATGAGCAAGGTCTATATCTATCCCGTCTGCGTACCTCGCAAGAAAAGTAGCAAAAATTCCCCACCTATCATATGAAACCTCTGGACAAAAATTTGATATTATTTTCGCCCTTTCTTCATCTGTACCCATAACAGCGGTTTCCTGTTCTGCCACAAGTGGCCATAACGGTGAGTTCTTCCACTTTTGGAGAAGTGAATCATCTACTTTGGCATCAATGCTTGTAGCACCAGTTTCTTTCAATAAGGAAAGGCTCTGGTAATACCGTGGACAATGAGAAGCTGTAGCAAAGGGACATCGAGGAGGCCCTCCGAATTCATCACTAATCTTGGAGTACCACTCAAAGTCGGGAATAACAATAGTCATATTACTTTTGTTCAATTCTACTCTATGTCATATGTACTAAATGTGCCAGTTCCGTAATCGAAGACATCTACGCTTCCGTCAGGGTTTACATCATAGTCTTGAAATGAACCTGTTCCGTAATCGTAACCACTATAGCTATTTGGACCTGTCCGATCCATGTCATAAAACGAACCGGTACCATAATCATAATAAGTTGTGCTATCACCTGTTGTAGTTCCGTCTAGAAAGGTTCCACGCTGATAATCGTAGATTGTTATACTATTTCCGTATTGTTGGACATCATAATTATAGAATTGGCCTGTTTGATAGTCGTAAATGGTAACGTCCTCAGCTTGAACAAATGAGACCATCCCCAAAGCAATAATGAGTACTAACAAAACTTTTTTCATCTTTTCCCCCTTTCTGTCTGAATGTTCAGACACCTAACGCGGCTCTTCAGCGGGCGCGGTTTTTTGCGATCCGCTGCAAGAGCATTGTTAGGGGTGTAAACCTCGGATTATGAAAAAAGTCCAAATTGCCGAGGCGGGCCAACCTAAGAAAGAAACTACACTCATTCCGAGAGTGCCGATTTTTACGTCCAAGAATCCAAAGAAGATTCCACCTATCAGACTTCCAACAACAAATAACACCAAAGGCCAATACCAAGATACTTGAATGAAATAGTAAACTAAAAGCCCGAGGCCAACCAAGCTGCCAAGGATCACGGAAGCCTGAAGGGCAAGAAGATATCCCTGTGATGCTCCCTGAAAATGCCTTGCATGGCGTTGATGTGTATTTAGGAATCCAAAAAATAATAGCCAGGATATTATGAGCGGTAATGGCATTGAGCTATTCATGTAGAGACCTCATAAAATTTTCTTGGACTTTCTGATATTCCGGTGGCCGTCCATAAATTGTAACCAATTTATTTATTGATGGGACATGTAATCTGAATGGACCATCCCATTCGCCTGAGGGCAAATTCGCCTTATATCCGTCTGTTGGCTTGCTATCAAAAACCACAAAAGCATCATTGCCCTCAAAGAAGGAATAGGCCTCTTCGGGATGTGCTTTCGCAAATTTCCAAAACTTGAGGTTGCCGCCTTTAACAAGTACAAATCGATAGTACAGAAATCCAGCGACAACAATGATTATAAGCCATTTCATATCGTACCCCTAACGCTCAGCTTGAGGGGCTGGCATAGAGCGCCAGCGTAATGCCAGTCCCTCTCGAAGCTGTTGTTAGCTGCCTTTATGAGTCAAATTGACTAAAGTCAATAAAATCATTGAGGTATAATAGCCCTACTTTTAGTTGCTCTATCCTATTTACATCTGTTTCATCCTGCATGAGTGATTCGATTGCTTCTTTGATAATATTTTTATCATATGGTAGTAGGCGAATATCGAATTTGTTCTGTAAATGATAGAATATAGCCCTCTTATCCTGAAGCTCCTTTAATGAATCGCCATCGATTTTTTTACGAAATTCTTCCACTTTCCTTTTATTAAGTTCAGTTGCTTCCATTAGAGCCTTGCCATATTCATTTACGATTTTTTCATATCTTTTATCTTTGCCATAGTCTATTCCGGCATCAATAAACTCATGAATGATCCCAAATTCTTTTGAGGGGTGCTTTTTTAGCTCTTTTAGAAATTTCTTTAGGTTTTTAATTTGGTTTTCATCACACGATTCAAAATATTTAGTCCATTTTTGCAAATCATCGGTTTCTTGGGCACTGATGTTTGATTTTTCCTTTCTCTTGAATAGCTTTTTTAGAAAGCTCATGCTCTTTTCCTTATGCAGCTAACGATTAGTTAAGCTGCGACGGGGATAAGGGCAAATAAATCCCGATCTTCGATGCGGTTCATCAAAGGCAACCGTGATCGACTTATCTATCAAGCCCCGTTGTCAGCTTCA
>JAFDHR010000422.1 GCA_019308645.1 Deltaproteobacteria bacterium | reverse complement strand
TCTGGCTCTGATCCAGGTCTTTTTTTTGCCTTGTCATACCAGTAGGTCCAGTATCCAAACCATCTCCAGGCGAGTCGCTCAATAGGATCGTTGGTATCAGGTATGTTTAGCCTGTAAATGGGTTCGATCATCCGATAGGTTGTCTCAACTGGAAACACCGCACCTTTGCTGTTAAAATAATTAAAGTCGGTCAGGGCAAACCATGATGGCAATCCACCACCCCACAGGAGTCGGTATTTTTCATTCTCAACAACGCCCTCTTTCCTGGCAATCTTATCCTTTAACTCCTTATTTAAGGCCAAATAGAAATCATAACATTGCTGGGTACCCATCATAAAGACCATTGGCACCATGGTATTCATGGCGTCTCCTGTGCCCATGGGGGTTGGCACAGCCCTCCTCAGTTCATAGGTCTCCCAGATCATGTTCCAGGTTCGCTCGCCTAAATCAACGGACTCACTCAACCGGTCATAATCCATTTTCTTTCCTGTTTGTTTCTCCAGGAATGTAACCAGTCCGCGAAGTTCCTCTGTGATATGTTTTATATAATAATCCTGGACATCAGCAACCTCAATATCATCCTCATAGAGGGGGTAGGGTAGACCTACATCATAAATCGGAACATCGGGCATAAATTGCTGCGCTGCCTGATACCACTTGTTTCTCGGGTCACACAGGATCTGGCCACTTGATAGCATCATATCAGGCCTTGCCTGACCTCCCCATGGTGCATCTGGAGGCATCTCACCAAGTTTTTCTCGCCATTGATCAAAGCCAAGCCCACACAGGGCATACGTACAGAGAGAGCGTGAAAATCCCAAAGATTCTGCCCTCTCTAAAAATCTTTCTGCATCCCTCTTCGCCCCACATACACCAGCATAGTTCTCGGTCCAGACCGGCACAATATCCATGGCCCATAGGATTTCATCGTATGAACACACAATAAATGTATAGGCAAGCTTCTTGCCTTCTTGCTTTGCTTGTATAGTACCACCGATAGCTGCTTTTACCATTGGGCCAATAGACGCAGCAGCCTCGGTTGCCGTTCTTCTTTTTTTTCTCTCACCTTTTTTTTGTTCTTCAGCCATTTGTACATCCCTCCTTACTGTTGTTCGTTATGCGTAGCATGTTGTCCGTTGTCCGCTATAAACCCAACAAACCCAATAAACCCAATAAACCCAATAAACCCTATCATCCAATCATCTCAAGAAATGCCTGTATTCTTGTGCGTAGTCTGCCAATGGTGCCTGTCGAGTATTCATCCTCAAGATAGAGGACTGGCATTTTCAGGGAATCAAGATATGCCTTTCGTGCAGGCACCTCAAAACCAAATGGATCACAATATTTATAGAGATAAAGGATAACACCATCCACATTAAATTCCTTAATTAAGGAGCCAACATCACCAAATCTTGACTCAGCATCTTCCTGAAATGTGTCCCCCACCTTTTCCCTGTAGGTTCTGGGGCAATTGATTTTATCCAGATACCGGTGGGCAAGTGATTTTATAGGATCACCCCCAACATCAGTTTTAGGCCAGTAGTCTCTGGTGCCAATGCAAAGGCTATCAGCAACCACATTGGCTCCACTATCCTCAATAAGCTTGAAAAAATCAATATTATCCACGCAGGCGCCGTCAATCAGTATTCGAGGCGCCTTTGTACACGGAGTTTCTTTTCTCTGAGTAAGTTCCTGTAAAACCTCATCAAATAATTCATTAGATTCAATAACAGGCAGACTCATCCCTACGATCAATATCTTTGCTAATTCTGCGCCTGAAACTAACGGCGGGTCTTGCTTCCTCAATTCATACAGGGCCCTTGCCTTGTTCCTGTTTTCATTGTAAAGATCAATCGCTTTAGCAAGGTCATCATCTGAAATCTCTTTTTCTGCAAATCTTCCCAGGCTTTTTCTAAATGTATTCAGCTCTGCAATAAAAAATTCCATTGATGATCCGCTGAGTGTGTGAGGAACATTAATAAAATGGGAGTAGGGCAGGCCTAACGAATACCGCCAGGTACTATACGTTCTGGCCATGCTATCGCAGGCATGGGGAATAATGAGACCGTCAGAAAAATCATATCGCCCCTTTAATGATACATCAAAGCAACTGCGAACAAAAGGGCATGCGATGGTCTCTAAATTGGTATCTCCCTTGGTGATCGGTTCATGCACATCACCCCGTATTCTGAAAGGTACACATCCTGCTGCGGTAATAATTTCCATTGGAACAAGCGAGCAAAGATAGGCAATTACTTTCTGACCCTGATCTTTCAGTTCTCTTGCCCTGAGCCCATATTCCTGATAATATCTTTCAACCTTAGTCAAAACATCACTATTCTTATCATTCATCAGTTTTATCTCCTTTTTATTATCTATCAAGTATCCAGTATCAAAAAAATTTAACACATTTGTTAAATTTTTACCCTTATAAGATGGCTACTTTGTAGCTACAAAGTAATTAAAATACTATAGTATGTCAATATATTCTCGCTTCTCTAAAGATCCTTTATTCAGTCTTGGAACTTAGGGGCTTTGCCCCAATCGGAGTAATGGAGTACTGGAGTGATGGGTTCAAAAGATCATAGAGCAAAGGGCATGGATCATAGTTTGTGGCTTTTCACGCTTA
>JAFDHR010000421.1:2716-6676 GCA_019308645.1 Deltaproteobacteria bacterium | reverse complement strand
CATGTGGTGGGTGACAGGCGCATTTATGTCATTAACCGGACAGGTGGATACCCTTGACTTTGCTGTCAAGACTTCCAAAGAACTGGTGGCTCTAAAACAAAAATTTACCCCCCCAACCCTACCTGACTACGGCGACCCCGGATGGTTTCAAAGCACTGATATGGGACATGGTGGCTACCTGGAATTCCTCAACTACTGGGATCCCAATGACGCCCAAGAAATGATTCAGCGCATAGACCAATACTATCACATCGCAGGCCCAAAACTCCTAGTGAGGTGCGGGGCACTGAGTTTTTTCCTCCAAACAAACAGTCCTCTATCCCTTGATGGCCCTCATTATGGGCCCAGGCATCTTGGATACCATAGATCTTGTAATCGATAAGGCCCCTTGGCTAAAAAAATTAAAAGACTGGTCTTAGTAGAAGAGCTTCTGTTCCTCTTTTCAGGTAAGCACCATGTAAGATATGTAGCTTAAGGGTGGGGATTTACCTCTCTTTGTATAATTTCTGGTGCCGGAGGAGGGAGTCGAACCCTCACGGGCGCAAGGCCCACTGGATTTTGAGTCCTAATCTGCGATTTTTAGAACTTTAACAAAACTAGGTATTTATGTGAAATCACAGCTTTTTTATTTGTTGTTTATGTTGGGAAATGTTAGGTTTTTTTTGAAAAAATGAGAAGCGACGGGCACAATTTGGTCACAGTATCTTTGTATCGGGGGGATAGCTGAGGCCACGCGAAAAGGCGGCTCCCGACCGCCCTTCCTCCCGATAAACTACTCGGGGCTATTTACGGGGAATAGCAATGGAGGACACTAAGCTTACCAATGACGAGATTCAAGAACTTACTGAAGAGATTGATGAAGCTTTCAATTTTGCCGGAGAGCTTTTTGGATACCCCCCTGATGACAAAACTCGGTTTAAAGCACTTCGTCTAGTCACCCAGTGGATGCGGATTTTGTTGGGGCGTTTTGCAAGTAAAGAAATAGTGGATGCAGTTAAGAAAGCTGACCTTGAGTTGCTCTTTAAATGGGAGCAGGCTTACTGGGACTACCACAATCATGCGCTAAAAAACTTTCCTAATTTTGAGCAGGTGTGGGAGCAACTTGAGCCAATTGATCCCATCATACGATTCCGTTGGTTTGAGGCGAATTACTGGGCTTTAGTTGCGAATAAATACCCAGATTTTGCGACATGGTTGGTCTCTGTAGGGAAAGGGTGTTTGATAAACGTCCATGGACTATTTGCAATTCTGGAGTTAGCAAGAAGGCTACGAGAGAAGAAAGTTAGTGATGCGATAATTGCCTACCTTGAGCACCGAGACTATGGCGAGTGGCACCCAATCCCAAATGCCACGAGCAAGACTTCTGAGGATGAGCTTATCGATTAGTAAAAGCCCTCAAAGTAGTAGAGGTCCTTGCCAATCTACCTAAAGAGAAATCCAGACAGGACTTGATTAAAAATGTTCTGGAAAACTCAGACAGCTACACGGTGACGGGATTGGCCTTCAAAGTCAAAGGTAAAATTTTGAATCTTAATAAAGAGCCCCTTGCTGAGAAAAGAGGGGTATATGAAAAACGGCCAGTTGAGAAGGATAAAACTGATATGAAGAAGAAAACTGAGCGGAAAAAAATACCACATCTTAGCATGGAAGAAGTAACCATCTCGGACAACTCGTATGAAGCAAAAAGAATTAGAGGAAATATCTTTCTGCAACAGTTAAAAAGGGAGATTCCAAAAGCAGTTCATTTGACCAAGGGTGAGAAAAAAGTCATTGAAGTTGTATGTGGAGACCCACCACATCCAGGAATGAAAAAGCGAGATATCGCGAAAGAAGCAGAAGTCAGTGTTAGAACGGTCACTAGAACGTTTAAAAAACTCCGTGAACATTGGGATTGTGTGGAAAGGCTTTTTGACGTTTAACCAGCCCATCTTCTCAACCATTCGCCCCCTTACCTACTATTAAACGCCCCTTTTGTGGGTTTGTTCATTTTTGGGTTCACCGAACCCAACTCCATTTTCTTCCATTTTCCCCAGAAAAATGCCTTCGTTTTGTCCCATTTTCCCGGCTTTTTTACATTAGGTTTTAATAAGAGGTCAGAGTTTCCTTTGAGAGAGCTTGAGTGACTTCTTTGAGGTGGTGGAGTGGATAACAGGCGGGAAAAATTTAAAGAACTGGTAAATGAGAGCGGCTGGGGTCTCTTCCCTCTTCACGGTAAGCGAGCTTTTCAGAATGGTTGGCAGAAGTGGTGTGAAGAGAAGAGGCCATTCAATCCAGCCGATTTCGAGGGCCATAATGCCGGAATTCCAACAGGCCCGGCAAACGGAATCATTGTCCTTGACGTTGACCACGTTGAGAAATTCAACAAAATGCGCGAGGCCAACGGCTGGGAACTGCCACAAACTAGAATGCACATGACTGGCAGGGGAAAGCCACATTATGTTTACCGATATCCCCAAAATGGAAAACAGTATGGTTGTAGATCAGTCAAAGATCCCGAAGGAGAAAGAGATCCTGAGACTGGAAAGGTTATTACCATCTTTGACGTAAAAGGCCTTGGTGGCTATGTGGTAGCCCCTGGTAGCATTCACCCGGACACTGGCAGACCATACGAAGTCAGACATCCTGGACCTATTGCCCCAGCACCACAATGGCTTTTAGACCTCGCCAGTGGTGAGACAAGCAAAGAACAGCCTAAGGCAACAAATACAACAGCCGGGGTAAACCTAGACAGCCTACCCTTGATTCTGCCAGTAAAAGAGCTAATAAGGCGAGGTGCCCCGAAGGGAGCGAGATCAGAGTCTATTTTCAGCGTAATTCAACACTTGCTGAAAGCAAGGTTGCCATATGCCACTATCGTAAGCATCTTTGAGCGCTACCCCATCGGTGAAAAATATAGAGAAAAAGGAAATGCCAAAGAGAGGTGGCTGCAGGGCGAAATAAAGCGTGCGCGAGAAAAAGGAACAGTTAAGCAAGACGCTCTTGAATTTCCTAGCCATGTAATGGCGGGGGCAGCGGGACAATTTGCTGAATGTTATGCCTCGTATTTGGAAGCCCCCGCGCACTTCTTTTACTTTGGATACCTCACCTGTCTCGGATCGGTGTTGGCTGACCGCGTAACGCTTGCAAGCGAGATAACTCCACAACCGAGGCTCTACACCTTGATTTTGGGCGAGAGCGCTTCAGATCGGAAATCGACAGCAATTGCCAAGACCACGAGTTTCTTTAAGGAGACTATTGAAAGTTTTGCGACATGCTTTGGCGTAGGAAGCGCGGAAGGGCTACAGAAACGCCTTGAGGACAGCTCTAAGTTGCTATTGGTATTCGATGAGTTCAGGGCCTTCGTAGGTAAAGCCAAGATTGAAAATTCCGTGCTTCTACCCTGCGTCACCACACTATTCGAAGCGAACCGCTATGAAGCCATAACAAAAAAGTCCCATATATCTCTAGAAGGTGTCTATCTGAGTCTCCTTGCAGCTAGCACTGTCGAGACGTACGAGAGAACGTGGGACAGCTCCTTCACGGCTATCGGTTTCAATAATCGCCTTTTTCTGGTCCCAGGCAGTGGGGAAAAACGTCATGCATGGCCCGTGAAGGTGCCGGAGAGCGAAAAACGTGAACTCAGGCATAACCTCCGACGTGTGTTGGCTCATACTGGTAATGGGCTAGAGCTTGGGATCACACCTGCGGCAAAAGAGCTTTATGAGACTTGGTATTTCACCTTAGACAATTCGGTCCACACCAAACGCCTTGACACCTACGCGATGCGACTTATGGCCTTGCTTGCGGTGAACAGCCTTGAGAATAGAATCACTGAAAAAGTGGTCACCGGTGTCTTGGACATTATGAACTGGCAACGGGCCATCAGGCAAAAGCACGACCCCATAGATGCAGATGGCAAGGTAGCTAAGATGGAAGAACGGATCAGGCGCACGTTAAATCTGAAAGGGACTCTAAGCAGCA
>JAFDHR010000421.1:0-2657 GCA_019308645.1 Deltaproteobacteria bacterium | reverse complement strand
GGGAAATTCAATGGAATAAAGAAGCGAAAGGGTGGGAGCCATATGAAGTGTAGCCAAAAGTGTAGCCACTACAAAATCGCATGTAACTTACTGTTTCCACAAGAAAAAACCCCTATTGTGGAGAGAGGGAGGGTATTTTTACCCCTTATATATAGAGGATACCGAGATTCTTTAGTAAGACCAACAGGTTAAGCCACTTTTTTTAGTGGCTACGGAAGTGGCTACGCTACAACGGAAAATATGCACCGCATGTGACGAGAAAAAGCCATTTCGTTGGCACAAATTTGAACACATTTTACATTAAAGATTTATGGAACGACATGAAATCGTAAATAGTTCCCAAAAACGTTGCCCCTGTTGTGGGGTATGGCCAGGACAATACCATTCACCAGGTTGTCCGTGTCGGGATAGCAAAAAACCAAATTCGTGTAAGTATGAAAAGGGCCTCAATGCGCAGGAAAATTTTTGCCTTGTGGATCTATCACCCAATGGGGGTAATAGGTAGAAAAAAACGGGAATTATAGGCACATTTTGGTCACAGCGGTATGAAACGTACTGGAAAGACTGAAAAAAAGCTAACGCACTGGATTAACGATCCAACGTGCCCGAGGCTATTGCCCCTTAAAAAGGCTGCCCAATACATGGGCTTAACAGTGTGGGCATTAAGGGAAAGGATATGGAATGGGCAGATTCCCGTTGTCCAATTTCCAGGGGGAAGAAAACAGTATATTGATATTCTCGATATTGAGCAATTTATCCAACAAAATAAAAGGGTTATAGACTAAAAAAAGGAGTTGTATTGTGGGAAAAAGAGGACCGAAACCAGGATACAAGCATAGTCCGGAAACAAAGAAAAAAATATCTAAAGCTCGTCAAGGTCATGGCGCTTATGCCCTCATTGCTGGGCTGAAGCGGGGAAAGAAGGTCATAGATAGGCGAACCAAGTTGGGGAGAGCCATTCTTGACACCATTGACACCCTAAAAAAAGAGCTTGGCGGGAACATCACCCAGAGCCAGCAAATCCTTCTCGATCGGATTACGGAACGCCTAGCGATCTTACATCTGATTTCCAGTTACGCGTTTCAACACAACCAGAAAATTATCAACGGTAGGGGTGAGCTAATGCCCTGTTTGGGTAGGAGCTATTTGAGCTGGGCAGCCGAGCTGAGGCGTGACCTTGAGGCATTGGAAAGGCTCGGGGTTAAGAAGTCAACCGCTTTGGATTATGAGAAATATATCAACGAGTTAGAGCGGGTAGGTGGGCAGAGTGAAAAGAAAAAGTGAGAATTTCCGGAGTTTTTCGGGGGGAGGCCCTTGGGGACCCCCACGCATCGAAGCAGGGCTCTGGTGCGTAACATAGTAAATACGTCGGCACAAGAAAATAAAGACAGACAAAGGAGACCACGACCATGTCACACAACGGTAACAAGCAACATCTTCATAAAGCAGTTAGTAACTTAACCAAACACCTCAAGACCCACCTAGTCATGGGTTTCGACACTGACGGCCAAATACTTCTTGCTGCGGACGGCACTAGAAAGGACATGACAATTCTCTTTCTCAGGCTTTTGTTAGCGCAACCCATATACCTTGAAATCGTGGCTGATGCTTTAGAGCTCTCACAAGAGTTTGAGGTATTTGAAGAGTCACCCTATGGAGCGCATTAGGCAATGGATGTTATTCAATTCATAAAGGACAAGAATCTGATAGGTGACGACAGCCTCAGCATTGCCCAGGAGACAGGTCACAGGGCTTTTTATGGTCTTCCTATGACCGACGAGCAAGAGGCGATATTCAGGCAATGTACGGGTTTTGATTACACACCCGGCAGGCCATATATGGAAGCAGACTTTATTTGTGGAAGGAGGTCGGGCAAGTCTGACCGGCTTGCGAGCAATATTGCTTTATATGAGGCTTTTGAAGGTGGTCACGAGAAGCACCTCAGTGTGGGTGAGAAGGCATATATCATCATTATCTCAGTTAATAAGAAACAAGCAGGTCTAATTCTGTCCTATATCAAGGGCAAGATTAACCGAAGCCCGATATTGCAGAGTATGGTGGTCAAAGAGACCGCCGAGGAGGTTCAACTCAGAAATGGGATCATCATTGGATCATATCCCTGTTCATACCGCACCCTGCGTGGTTTTTCGATTCCGCTTGCGATCATTGATGAGGCAGCCTTTCTGAGGGTTGAAGGGATCAATGTGGACAAAGAGGTCATAGAGGCCATCAGGCCTGCGATGGCTCAGTTTCCCAATGGCAAGCTGATCAAGATAAGTACCCCATATGCAAAGCAGGGAGTGCTGTGGGAAGAGTACAGCAAGTACTATGGCAAGGCTGATGCGCCTGTCCTGATTTGGCAGGCACCGACCAGCCTGATGAACCCCACTATAAGCGCTGAGTTTCTGAAGCGTGAAGAAGCAAGGGACCCTGAGACTTTTAAGAGAGAATATCTTGCGCAGTTCAGTGACTCAATATCAGACTTTATCCCTAGTGACGCTGTGGACAACTGCGTGGTTACTGGACGCTATGGTTTGCCCTATCAGAAGAAGTGGCACTATACAGCAGCCCTTGACGCAGCTTTTAAGGGCGATGCCTTTACATTTGCCCTGTGCCACAGTGAAGACAACAAGATCGTCTTTGACCGCCTTGAGTCC
>JAFDHR010000420.1 GCA_019308645.1 Deltaproteobacteria bacterium | reverse complement strand
ATTTGAGTTCTGCACAAACAGCGCTGAAGATATTTTTGGAAATGATGCCATTAATACTGTTTTTATCGCCACACGCCACGATACGCACGCCGATTATGTCAAACAGGCCCTGCAGGCCGGTAAAAATACATTCGTTGAAAAACCGTTATGCCTTAATTTTGAAGAGCTTGAAGAGATTAAGGACTTGTATGAAACCTTGTCGAGGGAACTGACGGTTCATGCACCGATTCTTATGGTCGGGTACAACAGGCGCTTCTCACCACTCATCGCCGAGGTAAAGAAAATTTTCCGCACTGGCCCTTTGGCGTCAATCTACAGGGTCAATTGCGGGATGATACCACCTGATTCGTGGTTTCAAGATGTTGAAGTGGGAGGAGGTAGAATAATTGGGGAAGTTTGTCACTTCATTGACACACTTACCTATATAACAGGGTCTCAACCTATCTCGATTTACGCTTCAGCGATGAAAGACCCCAATCATTTCAATGATACCGTTAATATCTCGTTGACGCACCGGGATGGTTCGATCAGCACTATTTCTTACTTTGCCAATGGTGAAAAAAGTCTTCCAAAAGAAAAATTAGAGATTTACGGTCATGGATGCGTTGCTATTTTAGATGATTTTAAAAAACTCACTATTCACGCTCAAGGCAAGAAGAAAGTGAAGAAACTTGCATCGCAAGATAAAGGGCAGAAAGAAGAAATAACACAGTTTATAGATTCCATTGTAAAAGGGAAAGGTGAGGTAATACCTTTTAATGAACTTTTCAATACATCCTTGGTAACATTTAAAATCATCGAATCCATTCAGACGGGGCAAAGTATTTTGCTTTAATATTCATATGACCTATGATTTTTCATGCGCTGAATTTGTAATGAGTATTTATCCTTTTGAAAATAACCAACTATACTAATTGAACATTACCCAATTGAAATATGATGGAATTTTTAAATTATCAATTCATTTTCAGAAGCAAAGATTGAAATGAATAACACATTTTTAAATGAAATGGTCACTTTTTCATTTAGCTCAAAAGATGAGCTTCTTGAATATATTAAGGATAAAAAGAAGATTCTGATTGCCATAAACACAGAAAAATTATTAACTCAAGATCAAACCTTTAAACAAATTGTGAACGAAAATATAGGTTATCCTGATGGTATAGGTACAATCATGGCGTTGAGAAGGAAGGGCATTAAGGCTGTTAAAATTCCAGGTGCTCAACTTTGGCTGGACATTATTAATAAATTTAATAACGAAAAAACCTTTTACTTAATAGGAGCGACCCAAGAAATCATTGAGCTAACTATTAAGAAACTTAAACAACAATTTCCGAAGATGGTAATCAAGGGTTTTAGGAATGGTTATTTTGAGGACAGTGAACTTGAAGCAATCAAGCAGATGATAAAGGAGGAAAAACCAGACATCATATTCGTAGCAATGGGATCACCGAAACAGGAATATATAATGGCCGAATTAGTCGCGAGTCATCCCGCGCTCTATATGGGGCTTGGCGGTAGTTTTGATTTATATTGCGGGAAAGTAAAATCGGTACCTGAGTGGTGGAAAAAAACATTCAAATGGGAAGGACTTTATAGGTGTTTCCTTGATATCACAAATTTGAAAAGGTGGAAAAGGCAAATCCCAGCGTTACGAATTTTATATAAAGTATGGCTAAATAAGATCTAAAAATGAACTACCCCGCCGCAAGCAGCGGGGTATCACCAAAAAAACATCGAACGCCCCAAGGGGCCGGGAATATAACCCTTGCGAGATTTAAAATGTTATTTCAACTACTTCTTGACTTAAAAATAAATAAATTTACTTTGTCTTTTAGATTTGATCGAAGAATATGAATTTAGCTTGGTATATCCATCGTCTGAGAAAAATGTCCTGGGGAGAAATCTCCAAGCGGATTATTGAACGTTTGATTATTAAATCTGCTCAAATAAAATATCATAATCCAAAAAAATGGCCCTATGATCGCTTCGCAGACGACGAAATACAACTTTTATTTCATACCTTACCCGGTACATACTTGAAGAAAGACTGGGCCCATTATAAGATTTTCAATTATGAATTTGATTTAACTAAACCAATTGATTGGTATTTCACTGGGAATGAACGAACCAGGTGGCCGAATTATTACTATGCTAAGATAAATTATCAACCAGGTAATCCTTATGGTGATGTTCGGATCAACTGGGAATTGAATCGGCTTCAATTTCTTCCTGTTATGTCCGTAAGTGATCAGGAACTGGCCGAATCGATTATCATGGACTGGCTCGATAAAAACCCTTATCTCCATGGACCTTCATATTTAAGTTCCATGGAAGTAGCTCTGCGCTGGACTTCCATTTATTGGGCTGTGTGTCTATTTAAGAAACCTCTCAAAAAATCATTCATTAACATGTTAGCTGGATTAGCCATCGCCTCAGGGACATTTATTGAGCGCCACCTTTCTACTCATTCGTCAGCTGGAAATCATCTCATCGTAGAAGCATTGGGATTAGCCTGGATTGGGAAAGCACTCGAAAAGGAAAAGATTGGACAAAAATGGCTTGTAAAAGCACGAAGAATTTTATGGGAACAGATTAACAGACAACTGAATCCAGACGGGACTAGCCAAGAGCAATCCTTCTGGTACCTGGGTTTTGTGCT
>JAFDHR010000419.1 GCA_019308645.1 Deltaproteobacteria bacterium | reverse complement strand
CTACTGGGGGTGTGGGAAACCTCTGCGCCAAAATACAAGGATTCCTTTTTTGAGTTAACAAAAGATACGCTCACCTTTGCAAATAGAGATCTAGATTACATTGATGTTAACTCCATCTCAAAAATTGAAAAAATCCATAGAGAAAAAGGAATTCTATATACCATTCATTATGAGAACAGGGAAGGTCAAGAATACAAATTCGCCTTTTATTATGATCCATTAAGAGGCGGTGCAATACGATTCAAGAATCAGGAACAAATCGAGTGGAGGAAGGCAGATGTGCCAAGTAATGAAAATTCCTCATAGACTCCGGCTAATTCATTACTTCAACTACCTTTGTCGCTTAAATTTTTATTGTGCCTTCCAATTCCGCTTGCTGAGAAACCTTGAATCGCAGCAAGGCAGGATCTTGAAGATCCTGTCTATATGTTCCGCAACCGAGAGAAAGGAGTTGTCATGAAACTACGACACAAGCATCGGCGTACCCGCATTGTGAACAAGTCACTCCAATACAGGTTTCTGATCACAATCCTCATTTACGGCGTTATTACTGTTACTTTTCTGTCCGTCTACATTTTTGTGCCCGAGATTATCAAGCTGCAGGACGAAAGCGTGGGTTTTGAAGCCCGGGCGGCTGCCGCCGATAGGATACTCATTTTTCACTCACGAATTTGGCCCGCCGCCATTGCCCTTATCTGCTTCCTCGGGCTACATTCGGTCATTTTCTTCCACCGGGTCGTCGGCCCCTTGTACCGGTTTCGGTTGACTTTTGAGCAGATTCGCAGCGGGGACCTAAGCTCCCGCGTGAAAATAAGAAAGAAGGATTATCTGCACCAGGATGAAGACGTGCTCAATGAGATGATAGAGATGCTCGCTGGAAAATTGGGGGCCATACAACTGGCCAGCCTTGACGCTTCGAAGTCTCTAGGTGAGCTGGAGCAAAAGGTGAGCGGCCGCACAGAGACCGATAAAGAGTTCTTTCAGGTCCACCGCCAACATCTTGACACACTGATGGATGCCGTTCGATATTTCCGACTGCAAAAGGGTGCGGAGGGCGCCGAGCACGGCTAAGAACTCTTCTGAGTATTAAGGCACCTGAGGGATTCCTTCAAGAATCACTACCAGAAGGGGATTCAGCGCCCGCGGCGGAAGAGCTGAACGCTTACGAATTATTGAAGCATTTTCAGGATTTGTGAAAGCTCTTCTTTGACTTCCTTTAAAAAAGTATCAGGCGGGACAGAACTAACCTTTTTTCCAGACTCGAGCCTTTTTTTTGCGCCGTCTATTGTGAGTTTTTCTTCATAGAGAAGTTTTTTTATCTCACAGATAGTTTCAATATCCTCGCGCTGATAGGTTCTCTGTCTGGAATCTGCCCTTTTAGGCTGAATATTTTGAAACTCTTTTTCCCAGTAGCGGAGAACATAGGGCTTTACTCCAATTATTCGACTTGTCTCACCAATCCTGAAAAAGCGTTTGTTATCCGGGATTTCCATTTTTCGGGCCCTCCCTCAGCCTTCCGCCTGTCTGTCTGCGAATTTCCCCTATTACCTCCTCGTGAATCTTATTTACCTCATCGTCTGTCAATGTCCTTTTTTTTGACCTGTAACTAACCCCTAAAGCCAGGGCCTTTTCTTGAGGGGCAATTTGTTTGCTTTGGTAAACATCAAATATATCAACGGATTCAACCAGGTCTTTTCCTATTTCCTTTACAATACTTATAAGCATGGCGCTCTCTACAGAGCGATTAAGTATAATAGAGATGTCTCTCCTGACTGATGGAAATTTTGCCAGAGGTTTAAATTGTATTGCCCAGGATATTAATGGTAAAAGGGTTTCAATATAGATTTCAACGATATAGGCTTTTTTTTCGAGTCCATAGCCTTCCATAACCTCTTTTGCGACCTTCCCGATAGCACCTATCTCAAAACCGGAGGAGAAAATTCGGGCATATTCGTTTGGATCAAATTCTTCTTTTGGGTTATTTCTTTTAAACTCTGTCTTTTCAATACCAAATTTTTTTAGGATATTTTCTGCCACGCCTTTGATATCAAAGAAATCAGCCTCCCGGGCTTTTTGATACCATTCTTGTGTGGAGCCCATCCCGGTGATTAAGACAGCAAGAACCTGTTTTTCCTGGGGCAGCTCCTCTCCCCCTTTGATATATGTCTTTCCCCATTCAAAGATCCGTAGATCATTCTGACCCCTTAATGAATTTAGTCTAACCGTAGAAATTAGCCCAGGAATAAGGGAAGTCCTCATAACCGATTGATCCAGGGAAAGAGGGTTTAAGAGTTTTATAAAGGATCGTAGTTTGCTGTTCTGCCCTGCTCTCAAAATATCGGCAGATTTTGGCGAGATGAAGCTATAGGTAATGATTTCTGTGAAACCCATACCCACCAACATGTTTTTTGTCCTATCTCTGAGAACAAGTTCAGTATTATCCTCTTCCGTTGGCCTGATAGGTGGAAGGGTAACCGGTATCTTATCGTAGCCGGTTAACCGTGCGATCTCCTCAATCAAATCGGCCTCTCTGGAAATATCTACCCTGTAAGGCGGTGGGCTCACTTCGATTCTGTTTTGATCGATTTTCTTCACAGCCATGCGAAGGGAGGAGAGATGCTCTGTCATTGTGTTTATATCAACATTAGTGCCCAAAATATTATTAG
>JAFDHR010000418.1 GCA_019308645.1 Deltaproteobacteria bacterium | reverse complement strand
AGTCACAAAGGCACAAAGATTTGAGAATTATTCTTTTCAAATAAAGGGGTAAAACCCATATCTATCCTTTGTGTCTTGGTGCCTTGGTGGCTATCTGGGCAGTCACAATTATTGATCAAAAGAGAAGGAAAGAGGACCGTATGGAGGCTGATTCGAAAAAGCCAGGCGGGCATAAAATAAATGGATGGATATTCTTCTTAGTTGGTTTAATTGCAGCCCTCATTGTTGGATGGATTGTATTCCCTTTTGTTCTTTACTCTGAAAAGAGTCAGCCATTGAGCTTTTCTCATGCCAGCCATGGCCCGGAATCGGATGCCGGAATGGAGTGCGAAGAATGCCATTTCTTTTATGAAGACGGGACCTTTTCTGGAATCCCTGGAATTAGAAAATGTATGGAATGTCATGAAGATCCGGAATCCCCACTCGGTGAAAGCCCAGAAGAGAAAAAGCTTTTTACTGATTATGTTGGAGCAGAAAAGGAAATCCCCTGGCTCGTCTACTCACGTCAGCCAGATTGCGTATATTTCCCCCACATTGCCCATGTAAAGATGGCTGAGATTGAATGTAAGGTCTGCCATGGCGATTTTGCTACAAGGAAAACCTTACCCCCATACAAGGTTAACAGGCTAACTGGTTACAGTATGGATATTTGGGGAAGAAATATAGCTGGATACAAAAACAACACATGGGATAGTATGAAAATGGATGATTGTGCTGACTGCCACAAGCGAAAAGGAAAGGAGAACCTCAACGCCTGTTTTGTATGTCATAAATGAGGATAGACAAAATGGAATTTAGCCGAAGGAATTTTATTAAGTTTGTCGCAGGAGGATTAGGGGGAACCATGCTATCCCCGCTCCCATGGAAACTTATAGATGATATTGCCATATGGACTCAGAACTGGTCATGGGTGCCAGTGCCGGCTAAAGGAAAATTTTCGTACATAAATACTGTCTGCACGCTCTGTCCTGGTGCATGTGGCATTCAGGTCAGAAAGGTTGGCAGCAGGGCAGTGAAAATAGAAGGGAGGAGTGATTACCCAGTCAATCATGGGACAATATGTCCCCTTGGCATGGCAGGCCTTCAGGTTCTATACAATGAAGGAATCCGGTGGAAGGCACCAATGAAAAGGGTGGGGCCACGAGGGTTTCAGGAATGGGAAGAGATCTCCTGGGATGAGGCTATAGATACATTGGCTACCCGAATAAAAGGATTGAGGGATAAGGGAAATCCAGAAAAGCTGGCTGCTGTTGATGGAAATCAGTCTCGGTCTACTATGGCCCTGCTCATTAAAAGACTGCTCAATTCTATTGGAAGCCCAAACTACCTTCGTATGCCACGAGAAGAAGATACCCATACTATGGTTAATTTGCTTATGCAGGGAATCAACGGCCCTCTAACATTTGATCTGGAAAATGCTGATTTTATTTTGAGCTTTGGCTGTGGCCTTTTAGATGGATGGGGTTCTCCTGGCAGGATGCTGAGCATCTGGAGGCACTGGATAGATAATGAGCAAAAACATACAGCATATGTAGTACAGGTTGATCCGCGAGCCTCAAATACCGCATCAAAGGCTGACGTTTGGCTTGCTCCATTTCCAGGAACAGAGGCAGCCCTGGCCCTCGGAATGGCTCATGTCATTATCAAGGAAAAACTCTACAGCAAAGAATTCATCAAAAATCATAGCTTTGGTTTTTATGATTGGTTTGATGAAAAGGGAGTGGAACATAAAGGATTTTCAGGCATTGTCTTGGGGAAGTACTCTCCTAAGAATGTAGAAAATATCACAGGAATAAAGAGTCGGGTAATTATTGAGGTAGCCAGAAAGTTTGCATCAGCTAATGCCCCTATTGCCCTTGCTGGAAGAGGGAAAGGCACATTTCCTGGCAGTTTGTATGAGTTTATGTCGGTGCATGCACTGAATGCATTGAAAGGAAGGGTAAATAACAAAGGCGGGACACTCATAACAGATGATATTCCTTTGGCGCCCTGGGCAGATGTAGAATACGATTCAGTGGCCAACAATGGCCTTACAAAAGAAAGGCTAGATAGAGCTGGAACTTTACAATACCCGTTTACCAGGAGTCTTATACATAAGTTTGCAGAGGTGATAAATGGGAGCCATAGTTCCCCTGTTGATACACTTCTATTGTGCTCTGCAAATCCTGTGTATACTATGCCAGACAACCAGAGTTTTATCGATGCACTGGCAAAAATACCCTTTATTGTGAGTTTTTCTCCATTTATGGATGAGTCCTCTATGATGGCTGATCTGATTCTGCCTGACCATAGTCACCTTGAAAAGATGGTTGATATTGTAAAGCCAACTGGGATTCAATATCCTCTTTATGCCCTTTCTCAGCCAGTAGTAAAACCATTGTATCGCACGAGACACAGCGGGGATGTCATCATATCCCTGGCAAAGAGAATAGGTGGACCGGTTGCCGGTTCTTTTCAGTGGGCTAATTTTGAAGAGGCCGTAAAGGAGAGGGTCAGCGGGCTTTATGATTCAGGGAAGGATAAGGTTTCGTGGGATGATATTCAGGGGAACTGGCAGATTCCAACGCATTCCTTTGGCGGATGGAAAGATAGCTTTAAAACGCCAAGCAAGAAATTTGAATTTTTCTCCACTAAGATCGAGCTGGCCCTTAAGGCCTATTCAAAGGGCCTCCGGCCTGGAAGGGCCTCCGGCCTGGAAGGAAAGTCATTTGATGATGCGTTATTGGATTTAGGTATAAGCGCTAAGGGAGATCAGGTATATATGCCTCACTACGAAGAGATAAAATCCCGTGGAGATAAAAATGAATATCCCTTACTGCTTTTACCCATTGAATTTATAAACCTGGCAAGCGGATGGATAGGGAATCCACCATTTTTGAATAAAACCCTATTTGATCATCAGCTTACAAAAGATGATCTTTTTGTGGAGGTTAATCCAAAAACAGCATCTCGATATCATTTAGCAGAGGGCTCGAAGGCGATTTTACGATCTCCCAAGGGCGAGTTATCGGTGAGGATTCATCACTTTGATGGGGCCATGCCCGGCGTTATCTTTATCCCTTTTGATGGGGCCATGCCCGGCGTTATCTTTATCCCTTTTGGTCTTGGACATACTGCATATGATAGGTATCTTAAGGGAAAGGGTGTCAATCCAAATGAGATAATTGATCCAATTGAGGATCCGCTAAGCGGACAACCTGTATGGTGGAATACCAGGGTTAAATTAATAAAGATATAAAGTTCCTTAACTATTCAGCCACGAATGTACACAAATGGACACAAATTAACCTCTAAAAAATAATTGTTCATGATAATTCATGATAACCTGCCCGCCGTCTGGCAGGCGGGTTCGTGGCTGAATGGTAACAAAATTCTTTACGCAAAGAAGAGGCTATGAAAAAGGAAGAGAATAGCAAAGGCAATAGATACGGGATGGTTATTGATTTAGATAAATGCACTGGCTGTGGTCTATGCACTGTCGCCTGCGCCTCTGAAAATAATATCTCTGTATTGTATGATGAATCGGATAAGACAAGGAACATAGCCTGGCTTCAGATTTATACGATAACGAATGGGAAAGAGTTTCCGGACACAGAGGTTGTGTATATTCCCAGACCTTGTATGCAGTGTGATAATCCACCATGTGTGCCAGTGTGTCCGGCAACAGCAACCAGAAAAGATCCAAACACTGGAACAATAAGCCAGATTTATACAAGGTGTATAGGTTGTAGATACTGTATGGCTGCATGTCCCTATCATGCAAGGGCTTTTAACTGGTTTGATCCTTCTTTCCCTGAAGGTATGGATAGATATCTCTCTCCAGAGGTTTCCCCAAGGATGAGAGGAGTGGTGGAAAAATGCACATTCTGCCACCATAGGTTTATGAGGGCCAAGTCAAAGGCATATGCAGAGGGCAGAAGAGATCTGAAGGAGGATGAATATATTCCTGCCCAGAAGAGATCTGAAGGAGGATGAATATATTCCTGCCTGTGTAGAGGCCTGTCCCACAAGGGCCATAACCTTTGGTGACCTTAATAACTCTGAGCATACGGTTTCTCAGCTTATAAAGAGCCCGCATGCATTCAGATTGCTGGAGAGGCTTGGGACTGAACCCAAGGTATATTACCTGAGCACGAAAAACTGGGTAAAGCGTATGGCAGACAATTATTTGACAGGGGAACTCAGCTAGCTTCGCTGGAGTAATGGAGTAATGGGGAACGTGCAAGGGAGTGATGGAGGAATGGAAAAGACTAAATCCTGTTTAAGGCGTAATCAATACTCCAGTCCTCCAATACTCCGTTATTAACTGGAGAATAAAAATGGATTTGGCTTTAATCCCCAATGGTGTTCAAAGATGTTCTTTAAAGAAATTTGTGCCATGGATGGTGCTATGGATTGCCCTTATTACCTGGGGCTTGGTGTCAGCCTTTTTA
>JAFDHR010000417.1 GCA_019308645.1 Deltaproteobacteria bacterium | reverse complement strand
GCGATGCACAGCCTTTGCTGTTGCCCACCAGAAAGGTTCAGGGCAGAATCCTCTAATCTGTCCTTCACTTCATCCCATAAAATGGCATCTTTCAATACCTCTTCCACCTTCTCCTTAATATATTTTCTGTCCTTAACACCGGATAGTCTCAATGGAAAGGCAACATTCTTAAAAATGCTCATTGGTAGGGGATTTGGGACCTGAAACACCATTCCCATCTTTTTCCTCAGGGCAGGAAGAGGTAAACTATGAATATCGAGATACCTGCCGTTTAGTTTAATCTCCACCTTACCCTCAACCCTGCAGCTGGGGATTAATTCATAAAGCCGGTTCAGCACCATTAAGAATGTAGTTTTACCCACCCCGGAGGGACCAATAATAGTAGTAATTGCATTTTCTTCAAACGCCCCTTTACACCCTTTTAAGACCATCTTTTGTTGATAATAACAATTTAATCCTTCTATTTTAATCTTTGTCTCTTTCATGGGTATAACTTTTCTATGTGTGTGTGGCAAATCGGATTGCCACCTTCCTTTTTAATATGTTGGATAGGGTGAAGAGAAAAGCACAGATTCCAAGCAGAATTATGGATGCCCCAAACCCCTTCATTAGCTCCTCCTGAGAATTATAATCCGAGGAGATATAAAAGATATAGAAGGGAATGGCCTCATATTGAGAAAACACCGATGTGGGAATCCCTGCCATGGCCACTACACCCGTTAACATGATGACTGCTGTATCCTCTGCGCATCTCCCTATTGCCAGGATGATGCCGCTGATGATACTGGAAAGATTATAGGGGATCAATATGAATAAGATATTTTGCAGCCTGGAGGCACCCAGAGCAAGTCCTGTGGTCTTGATGGAAAATGGTAAATTCGTGAGAGATTGCTCTGTAGTTCTTATAATATAGGGAAGCACAAGGCAGGCCAGGGCCAGACTTGAGATGAGAAAACAGGGGTAAATATGCTCGGATAGGTGTCTGTGGAGGAAGATAGAAATGGCAAAGCCGAAAAGGCCAACTAAGATAGAGGGTATCCCGGCCAGGACATCAAGTAAAAAATTGAATAACGGTTTCCACCTAACATTGCAGTATTCCGCAAGATAGATGCCGCTGGCAACCCCGATAGGGATAGCCCAGATAATGGAGGTAATGATCAAAAGGATCGTGCCGGCTATTGCAGGAAAGAGACCATCAACTACCGCCTTTTTCAATAGAAGTGCATCCAGTGGTCTCGTTTCGCCGAATATCATGGATGGATTCAGGGCAGGGATACCCTTATAGACCAAAAATAATAGAAGTACCCCTATAGCCCCTATAACAATTATCCCCGTTATCCAGGCAAATAAGGTAATACCATATTCTGTTAAACGATTCATCTCTCCCTTAAAATTTCAAAATACCCCAACAACCTCAGGACAAGTACAATTAGCATGGTAAAGACAAAGAGTATCAGGCCGCAGACGAATATGGATTTGAACTCCGGGCTCTCATAGTCGCTTGCGATGATCAGGGCGATATGGGCGGTCAATGTCCTGGCAGCATCGGATAGCCCCTTAGGGATCTGGAGTGCATTGCCTGCAATCATAAGAGAAATCATGGTATCCCCTACAGCCCTTCCAGTGGCCAGAACCAATCCTGAGATTATCCCCTTCCAGGCTGATGGGATGATGACATAAATCAGCTTTTGTACCGGGGTGGCACCCAGGGCCTCTGCCGCATTGAGATAGCTTTTTGGCACAGAATTGAAGGCATCGGTTAAAAACAGCACAATTGTAGGGAGAATAAGCAGTGCCAGCATTATAGAAGCACTTAATACACACATCCCTGTTCCTTTTTGAAAAATCTCCCTGACGAGCGGTACCAGCAGAAATATAGCCACAAATGAATAAATGACCGTGGGAATGCCTGTCATAAACTCCACGAGTTTTCTCAGGAATCTGCCGAAATTCCGTTGAGAAAAGACGCTGATAAGGGCTGAACACCCTATTCCAAAGGGCGTGGCAATAAGGATAGCAAAAGAGGCGATGATCACTGTACCGACCATCATAGGGAGCACGCCAAACTTGCCGTCGTAAGGGTTCCATCCCAGCCTGAGGAACTGAGCGATATGGCCTCCTTTCAACAGTGGCAGACTGAACAGGAACATGAAAGAAAGGATAAATATAGTAATGGAGGCGCTGAGCAAGGTACTGAGAAGGAATCCCTTTTCGGCAAGTTTTTCTATTGAAGACTTCATTATCTGACCGCAATAAATCCCTTTTCTGCTACGTGCTTCTGTCCTTCTATGCTCAGGATATAATCTATAAAAAGCCTGGTTAACCCGGAAGGCTCCCCTTTGGTGTTCATATAGAGTCCCCTGGAAATTTTATAAACGCCCTTACGTACATTCTCTAAGGTAGGGAAAACGCCATCTAAGGAGACAGGCTTCACCGTATCGTCTAAATAGCCTACAGAGATGAAGCCAATCCCGTAAGGATCTACACTAATGGCTGATTTCATAGCGCCGTGGGATTTTACGAAATTGGCGGTTTTGGTTATTTCCCCTTTTTTCAATGCCTTCTTCCAGAATACCTTCCGTGTACCGCTGGAGGCATCCCGGGTATAAACATTAGTTGCTCTGTCCTTCCATCCCAGCGCTTTCCAGTTATTTAGCTTTCCGGAAAAGATATC
>JAFDHR010000416.1 GCA_019308645.1 Deltaproteobacteria bacterium | reverse complement strand
TTTGTGGTAGGATTTCCTGCACGTGTCAGAAACTATTATTTAAGGAGAATTCTAAGTATGAAACATTGTAATTGGCGTCGTTTTTTCATGACGCTGCTGATCGCGTTAGTCGGCCTTGGCATGATCGGCGGGTGCGATAGTTGCAAAAAGACGGTAGATGAGGTCACCGGGAACCGGGCCGTCAAGCAGTACCATAAATCGAAAAAGGATATCGAAAAGATAACTGAGCAACAGGCTGAAAGATATAAAAACATCCCGGGTGATGATGACAAGGAAGATGAGAAACAGGAATAAAGCGTTGCTTCTCAAGCAACTTAATAAAACGTTGGTTCCAAAATGACTTATGAAGTGGGACGCATGTGCAGAAATTACTTAGCTTCCCTTGAGGGTGCAAATGGAGGGCTTTACCATGTCCGCAGAAAGCCACGGCTTTAGTACCGTCCCGACTTTTTGTGGTCGGGATTGTGGTCGGGATGCCGTGCTCCATCGGCGTGACGAATAATGATTGGTTTGCATTCCTCTCCCAGCAGTCAGGGATTGATGATTTGCTATTGTGGCGTTGAAGAATTAGGGGATAAGCATCAATCCGGATATGTTTTCAAAATGGCGGTCTTTGGTGAATAATGGGAACCCGTGCTGAAAAGAAACTGAAGCTATCCAAATATCATTGGTCGGAATGGGCTTTCCTTTCTTCCTTAATCCATTTAATATTGCGGCATAAAACTCCGCCGTATCTTCATCAATTCCATACAGCCGAACACGTGGTGCATCTATAAATTCTGCCAGCTCTTCTCTATTCTTTTTCTCTTTTCTGCCCGCTTTAAACCCTGATAGCAATTCTCCGATGCTGATAGAGCAAATAGCTATTTCCTTAGCCTTTTGTAGAATAGAAATAGTTTCAGGATCCCCCTTAAGCGCATGTGTATAAATGTTGGTGTCAATGAGGAGGCTTTTCATTTCCAGAGTTCCTTGTCAATCTTACGTTCTGAATCGATATTGGCTTGAATCCGTTTAAATTCATTTTCAGACCATATGCCGAAAAGATGATCCATGTCGTGATGAATAACAGTGTACTTTTTTTCCTTGTTTAACCCCAACCGCTCTTTCAGTGTATCTAAGACAAACTGATTTACGCTTTTCCCATTTTGCCCTGCCATCCGCTTAAGATTTTTTGCAATGATCTCATCCAAACCTCGAACGGTAATCGTTTTCATCACTATACCTCCTTTCCATTAAAGCAATCATATTTTGAAAGCATTATTACATCATTTGATGCATATGTCAAGCAAGTGGGTGTTATAGAGTGTTTTATATCCAGAATGTAATAAAGGGCTTTACCACGTCCACAGAAAGGCAGGGTTTTAGTTCCGTCCCGACTTTTTGTGGTCGGGATTGTGGTCTGGATTACGGTCGGGCCTGCCCGCCATCGCTCTCGCTCAGGCGAGGCGGGCCGACTAAGTCCCGCCGTTCGCGAAGCGAATCGGCGAAACTGAGTGGTGCCACGAGCTTGCCCGCCGTGTTTCAGGAGGGCTTGCCCCTGGGGCCCCATCGCACGGATAAAATAAGGTAAGCGTTCACAGGTTCCGGGTTCAACGTTCAGGGTTAGGGACAAGGACAAAATTGAAGACCCGAAGTCCTCCAAAAAAATGCTGGTTTTGCCAGATATTTGCCAATGCGCCGCCAACTTTCAGATTGGGAATGACGAAGCCGGGCGTTTCTCACATAAATACGCCTCCGAAATGGTGTCCGGGGACAAGAACGTAACCCGCCGGAGGCAGGCAAGGTTTGAACCTCTGAACCCTTGAACCCGTGAACGGCTACAAAATATGTAATCAGAGCGAAGTAAACGGGCAGAGAATACTTTAATTTAGTTTTTAAATATGATAAATCCCTTATGGCTTAGTTTACTATTTCCTCAGGAGGCTTTATTGCTTTTATTGCTCCAATCTAAAACCATTGAAATGGACGGTATAGGGCGCGTGCTTCTTGAGCGCAGCAAACGTGCAAGGCGTTTGAACATCTCATTGAAGCCCTTTACGGGGGTCAGGGTTGCAGTTCCTTACGGGATTTCATTTGAAAGTGCAGAAAAAATGGCCTTCAGCAAAGCGACCTGGATAAAAAGGCACCTTGATAAAGTAAAGGAGGTAGAAAAAAGACAGGCTGCCATCTCAAATGACTTTCCTGAGATAGACAGGGCTTTGGCCAGGAAAAAGCTGACTTACCGCCTAAACGAGTTCTCAAGACGGTATGGCTTTACCTACAACCGGGTCTTTATCCGAAATCAAAAGACCAGATGGGGAAGTTGCTCTGCCAAAAACAACATCAGTCTAAATATGAAGCTTCTCAGGCTCCCGCAAGAGCTTATCGATTACGTTATCCTTCATGAGCTTGTCCACACAAGGAAAAGGAACCACAGTGAAGACTTTTGGGCTGAGCTTAACAAATTCATAGGAGATGCAAGGGCTCTGAAATCAAGGCTTAAGGAATACAGTCTTTAACCCAGATTATGCAGTAGGTGTCTACTGCATAATCTGGGTTTAATCAAGCCAGTAAAAAGGTTAGCGGAAGCGGGGCTGAACACCGAATCGGCACTGAATCATTAAACGTATAGGCGATACAAATGAACGGAATCGTCCGGGCGGACATCAAACCGGGAACGCGTGTTAAGATTGTACAGAAACAGGATCAGCGATCCGAAAAACTGACGGAAGGCATCGTCAAGGATATTCTCACAAAATCCGCCACACATCCACATGGGATCAAGGTTCGTTTGGAAAGCGGCATTGTAGGGCGCGTGAAAAAGATCACAGCATCCTGAGCTGTGTATGTCATTGACACGCAATGATAAATTCGATATATCTCTGTCCACGGAAAGAGAATACTCAATATCCTGGGAATTTAATGGCATAAAAAGAGAGGATGATAACAGAACAACCCTCATACTTACTGGTGAAAGATCGATCTAATCTTAGCCGCATAGCCGCCGGACTTGAAAGGGAGACGTCGATAGGTGTGGATCTCGAGGCTGATTCCATGTTCCACTATCCGGAGAAGGTCTGCCTCATCCAGATCTCCACACCATTGCAGGACATCCTGGTGGATCCTCTATCGTTTGATGATCTCTCACCCCTTTCTCCGGTCTTTGCAGACCCGAATATCCTAAAGGTGTTCCATGGGGCCGATTATGACATACGCTCCCTTTACAGAGATTTCGATATTGAAGTGAACTCTCTCTTCGACACCCAGATTGCGGCAAGGTTTCTTGGGATCAGAGAAACGGGTCTTGCCCGCCTCCTCAAAGAGAGGTTGGGAGTGCTTGTTGAGAAGAAGTATCAGAAAAAGGACTGGTCAGAGAGGCCATTGCCTGCTGCCATGCGTGCCTATGCGGTTCAGGATACTTGCCACCTCCTTTCCCTCAGCCGGATACTGGAGAGAGAACTGCGGGTAAAGGATAGGCTTTTCTGTGTGGAGGAAGAGTGTGAACTTCTGAGCAAGGTGCGCCCTACTCCGCCGAACGGTAATCCGCTCTTCCTGAAATTCAAGGGAGCCAGCATGCTTGACCCCAGAGGCCTGGCAGTACTGGAATCAATCTTGCAATTCAGGGACGATACGGCCAGACGCAGGAATCTTCCCCCTTTTAAGATCCTCGGAAACGAACCGGTTATGGAGATCGCAGAGAGGAGGCCGGTGACCGAAAGAGACCTTGGGCATATAAAGGGATTGAACGCCAGGCAAGTAAGGAGGTTGGGCCGTTCCATCCTGAAAAAGATAGATGAATCCACAAAGCTGCCGGAAAATGAACTCCCGGCATTCCCCAGGACTACCAAAGAGCATACCGATGCCAGGGTGTCAAAGAAGGTAAAGGCCCTTCGGGAGTGGAGGGATCAAAGAGCAAAAGAGATGGGCATCGATCCCTCTCTTGTATGCACAAACGCCCAGATACAGTCTCTCGCCCTTGCATACCCCAAAAGTCTGAAAGATCTGGAGCACATCGATACCATGAAGGCATGGCAAAGAAGGCTATTTGGCAGCGAGATCTGCTACCACCTGAAGGGCATTGACTGACCCTCTTAGTAAGGTGACCGCAAGGTATCAAGCCTGTTCTTGACTCGTGTTGTTGAAGAGAATTTGCGACTCAAATCATTATTCTTGTCACACTCACCTCCTCCCCAAATAATTCAGGCCAGTCCGCCATTTCGCCAGAAAAATGACGGATAAAAAAGACGGCGGGTAAACCAGCCATAAAAACGGGGGGCAAGCCTTGAACCCCTGAACCCCTGGCCCAGACCGACCATCCGCACCATATATATGAAAAGTATAGTCTAAGGCTACTCAAGCACAGGTTTGGAATCATGCCATGAGTCGCACCAGGGCGGGCTTTGAACCCGTGAACGGCTACGATAAAAGAACTTGCGTTTTTCGAATAGAGATTGTATTATTTTTTTACTATCGGAAAGTAAGGAGTTAAGGAAATGTTAGCAAAGATTACCGTCAAAAACCAGATTACCATACCCAAGAAAATCATCTCTCAGCTTAAGGATGTGAAATACTTTGACGTAGATATTAAGGACGGGCTCGTGCTCTTAAAGCCAGTCAAGGTCTTTGAG
>JAFDHR010000415.1 GCA_019308645.1 Deltaproteobacteria bacterium | reverse complement strand
CCCACGAGGGGAGGGGAAATATCAGTTTTTTTAGACGTTCAAGTATGACAAGTTCGTAAAAAGTCTCAACAACATGTCATTTCGAGCGAAGCGAGAAATCTTACCAATGTAACAAGCTGAAAACTCAAGATTTCTCCCTCTGGTCGAAATGACGCATTCATTAAATCCGACTTTTTACGAGTCCATCAATTATCAGTTTGTAGATTTCTGATTATAGTTAAAAGTATATCAAGGCATGATTTTACGTAGGTTTTAATATCTATCATCTGCATAGAGAAGGCATAGAAAAGGCATAGAGAAGGCAATTGACAAACTCAGGACAAATTGATAATTAACCTATGTAGTTGGTAAAAACTGGAGGATTTTATGTCTGATAAATGTTATCGCTTGGGCTGTGACATTGGTGGCACATTTACCGATTTTGTATTACTTAATGACCAGACAGGGGAGATACAGATTAATAAGTGTCTGACTACTCCTCACGATCCCTCAGATGCAGTGGAAGAGGGAATAAGGGAAATGGAGCAAAAAACACCTGGCTTTATAGGTAAGCTCGATGAGGTGATACATGGCACAACTCTTGTCATCAATTCAATTATAGAGAGAAAGGGAGCGAAAACCGGTCTCATAACCACAAAGGGCTTCAGGGATGTCCTGGAGCTTGGAAGGGAGATCCGATATGCCCCATATAACATTTTTTCTGAATTCCCGAGACCATTGATCCCGAGGAGATTCCGCTTAGAGGTGGATGAAAGGATTCGTAGCAATGGCGAGGTATTGAAACCCCTGGATCCTGAGGAGGCGAGAGAGGTTGTAAGGCAATTGATCGAGATGGGCATTGAGTCAATTGCTGTCTGCCTCCTTAACTCTTTTGAAAACCCGGCTCATGAGTTGATGATCAAGGATATCATAAAAAAGCAGGCCCCAAACCTTTCGGTTTCAATTTCTTATGAAGTCTTACCCCAGATAAGAGAATATGAAAGAACAAGCACGACAGTGACAAACGCCTATGTAAAGCCTTTAACAGGGAGGTATTTATCCAAACTTTCTGAAAGATTAGAGAGCATTGGCTCCACAGGCAAGCTTTTTATCATGCTTTCGAGCGGTGGCGTCACATCAGTTGAAACAGCGGCGGAGTTTCCAGTAAGGATTATTGAGTCAGGACCAACAGCGGCCGTTATCTCAGGTCAATATTATGGAAAGCTTTTTGATATCCCTGAAATGTTTTGTTTTGACATGGGAGGCACCACAGCAAAGTCATGCTTAATTCAAGGGGGAGTTGCTGGTGTAGTTCCCACCTTTGAGGTAGGAAGAATTCAGAGGTTCATGAAGGGGAGTGGCCTCGCCATTCAGGTGCCAGTTGTTGATTTGATGGAGATAGGGGCCGGAGGTGGTAGTATAGCCAAGGTGAGCAAAATGGGAACTCTACAGGTTGGGCCAGAGAGTTCCGGAGCAGATCCAGGGCCTATTTGTTATGGAAGGGGAGGTGCTGAGCCAGGGGTGACTGATGCTGATCTGTTGTTAGGTTATTTGGACGAGAACTACTTTTTGGGTGGAGAAATAAAGCTTGACAGGGAGGCTGCGAGGCGTGGCATAGAGGAAAAGATTGCCAGGCCACTGGGTGTTCCTTTTATGAAGGCTGTATGGGGTGTCCATGACCTCATTAATGAAACCATGGCTGCAGCAGCTAAAACACATATTGCAGAAAAAGGTGGTAATCCAAAGGTTGCAACTCTTGCTGCCTTTGGTGGAGCAGGTCCAGTACACGCCTATGGTCTGGCTAAAAAATTGGGATCACCTCAGCTAATAGTTCCGCCGAATGCTGGTGTTGGTTCGGCCCTTGGCTTTTTTACTGCACCAAGGGCATTTGATTTGGTGAGGAGCCATAAAGTTGCTCTTAATGCGGCTGATTTCGATGAAATCGAGAAGATTTTTACGGAGATGGAGGCAGAGGGGGCTAAGACTCTACAGAAGTCCGGTGCAGAGGAAAATATAAAATTTGAGCGATCTGTCGATGTTCGTTTTGTGGGACAAGGCTCTGAAACCAATATTCCTATCCCTGAAAGAAATTTCATTGAAGTAAAAACAGAAGAAGTGAGAAGGCGGTTTGATGAAATATATAAGAAACTATACGGCAGAACCTATCCTGATTCTCCAGTGGAATTTATAAACTTCAAAGTGAGAGCGAGCCTTCCAGAACGGCTTCTAAGGCTGCCTAAGGCCACAAAAAAGGTAGGGTCTTTCAAAGCTGCGATAAAGGGTAAACGCCAGGCATACTCCGGGATTGAGAGAGATTTTATCCCTTACACTGTTTATGACCGGTACAAATTGTACCCTGGTGCAAAATTTCAAGGCCCTGCAATCATTGAAGAAAGAGAATCAACGGTTATTGTTGGCGAAGATGCACCTATCACTGTAGACGACTTTGGGTTCCTGTGGATAGATTTATAGTTGACAGGATTTACAGGATTAACATGATTTATTCCTAACTTATATCCAGTCAATCCAGTCTATCCTGTCCAAAAAAAGGAGTAATGAAATGGGACAGAAGTTTGATCCTATAACGTTAGAGATACTCTGGCGTAGATTGATTTCTATTGTGGATGAGGCGGACAGCACTGTTGCACGCACGGCCTTTTCAAGCCTGCTGAGAGACGCCCATGACTATACAAATATGTTC
>JAFDHR010000022.1 GCA_019308645.1 Deltaproteobacteria bacterium | reverse complement strand
TTGATTATGTGAGTCCTTTATAGCAAAATGTAAGGTGAAAAACAAGCAAAAATGACATCTATTTTTAATCATTTCAGCTATTTACATGGGATTGACTTTTTACGAAACCATCAAATTTGGGCTTATAAAAATAGGTCAAAATTGATATTAACTTAGTTAGGAGACTATTTTCACATGAAAAGATTTTGTATCCTTCTCACTACAATTACTCTGCTTCTTGCTGGCTGTGGAATGAGGGCATCATTGATCTCAGGATCATTGACAGACAATGATTGGCCAAAGAAAAGGGTTATGGTCATGCCTGCTACTAATCTTACCGGGATAGCTTTACATGAATCAATAGATGCCATAAGTGAGGAGTTAACCAAGATTTTAAGAAAAACTGGATTTTTCAATCTTTACCCTCACAATAAAACTATAAAATTTCACCCCTTTACGCCAGGAGAATCAATTGATCCGGAATTACTGAGAGAGGCCAAAGAGAGAGGCATGAACACCATTATCTTTGAAACCCTCAACCCAATAGAGCTAAACCCGGGGAAATCAGGAATATGGCCATTTAGGAAAAAAGCCTGGAGTTGTACAGTATCTATGGATATAGATATATTAGATGTCAACAGTGAAACAATACTTTTAAGCAAAGAGATAGCTGACAACATTACCCTATCAAGTGAAGAAACCACGAAAGAAACGGAAAAAGGTGGCAATACAGAAACAAAAAAAAAGGCTCTCAAGAAAGGCCTGCCGGGTATCCTCAAAGAAGCAGCAAATGCTGCCAGTCTTTCACTCAATCAGAAAGTCTGGACAGGCAGAATAGTTTCTATAGATACAAAAGAGATTATTATCAATGCCGGCAGCGACGCAGGGCTGAGGCCAGGGGTTGTGCTTGAAGTCTTCAGTAAAGGTGAATATATCACATCTTTTAATAAACAAACCTATCAGTTGCCAGGCCCAAAGGCGGGAGAAATAAAAATTGTCAGCCTGAAAACAAAGCACTCCCTTGCCGAACCAATCAATGGGGATGGGTTTAAAGTAGGGCATATAGTAAGGGTAAAGGATTAGAGTTGATAAGTGAGCGGGGAGCTCTCAAATTTGTGGCAGTTTTGTAACATCCACTATCGTTGAAAGAAATATATCTTCAAAGCATGTCTTAATCTTTCCGGAAGGCCTGATACCTATCCTACTAATGATGCATTTTTATTACAGTGCCCGATACAATGCGGGGGGGCCGGGATCGGCAAGCTCTGCCCTGCCCTCGTTGATAAGGATCTCCAGGTGGACGAAAATTTCTGATACCGCCAAAAATACATCGTTTTCCGGAACAAAGGGGAATACATCGTCAATGAGATGGTAAATGGGGCGTGATTGTTTCTTGAGCGCCTTCCACACCAGATCCATGCGTTCACTGTGGTACACGCTATATGAGGAGATAATATTGAAGTATTTCTATATATTTACTATGCTCGGGGTGGAAAGAGGGCTGACCGGAAAGAGTTACATGAAAATTGGATCGAAGGTGTTACCTTGAAAGTGGCTCTATATTTACAACATCTTTAAGCAGGATGATTTCAGGATCCCCGGTAACTATTCTCCCATTTATTTTTTGTGCCAATGAGACCGCAAATGCATCTGCATACGATACCCTATATTTGGCCTTTACCGTAGCTGCTGCCAAGATATCGGCTTTTGACGGTACCTGTAACCGGACCGGCAGGATTTGTATATCATCTAAAACGATCTCCGCTGCTGCCAAACCTTTTCTGCGCGCTATAGCGTAAAACACCTCGCCGAGGTTTATCCAGGAAATATGTACGGATGCCCGGGAACCCGCTTCATCCTTGAAAAGCTCCTTCACCTTACTTGCAGCGGGCTCTTCTTTAAAGATTAACGCTAAAAGAGCCCAGGCATCAAGGACGATCTTCATTTTCGATCTCCCTCGCATGCTCACCTTCAAGCTCATCCAGAATCTTCTCACCCGCAAATTTACCGTATAATCTATCTATTGGTCTTTTTTTCATTGGGGTAAGGAGAATAGTGTTCTTTTCAACCTGGACATGAAAAAAGGTACCTGGCTTTATCTTCAGCTTTGCTCTTACCTCCTTTGGAACGACCACCTGACCTTTAGAGGAAATCTTGGTTGCCAACATTTCTTACCTCATTTTTTGTTTTACATACTATAAGGTAAAATATATGATAAGTCAATTTATTTTATAAAGCGCGATACAGTGCGGGGGGGCCGGAATCGGCAAGCTCTGCCCTGCCCTCGTTGATGAGGATCTCCAGGTGGACAAAGATCTCTGATACCGCTAAAAATACATCGTTTTCCGGCACAAAGGGGAATACATCGTCGATGAGATGGTAAATGGGGCGTGATTGTTTCTTGAGCGCATCCCATACCAGATCCATTCGTTGCTGGTGGTGCGCTCTATAAGTTGAGATGATGCCATACAAATCCTCTATATATTCACCATGTCCTGGAAAGACAAACCGCACATCGAGTCCAATAAGCTTATCTAATGAATTCAGATAAGCCTTTAAGCTCTGATACTGAGGGTCACGAAGGTGGTTGCGATTCATCTCTATAAATGGATTTGGGGTGATATGCTTGATAATATGGTCGCCACTAAATAAGACCTTCTGCCGGGACTCATAAAGGCAACAGGTCCCGGGAGAGTGCCCTGGGGTGTGGATTACCTTAAGGAGGTAGCCATCTCCATAAAACTCGTCTCCGTCATCCATGGGGAATACATCATCTAAGGGATCGGCTAACTCTCTAAATGATGAAAAGTGGTTTCTCACCTTTTGAATCTCTTCTTCCGGCATGTCAACCATGGTCATAAACTGCTCCATTTCCTTGCCCCACATTTCTCTATGAAAGTCCTCGCTCGATACTCGCCACGTATCTTCTGCGTGGATAAAGCACTCGATCGTATGCCCCGCTGCTTCACGGATGCTGGCGGCCAGGCCGAAATGGTCTACATGGCCATGAGTGATGATGATCCTTTCAATATCGCTAAAATCAAATCCTGCTGACTGCAACTTTTTCCGGACAAATTCAAATGACCCAGGGATCTTGGGACCGGTATCAATCAAGGTGATGGGGCCTTTTCCCACTGCATACACATTGGCAGTAATCAGCTCAGGAGGGTATGGCATAGGGATAGCTACTGGGTGAATGTTTTCAAGTTTTGGAAATGGCTTAATTAGCATTGTTTTCTCTCAGCTGTGTTGTGTTAATATTTTTTTGAAATGTAGTATTCCAGAATCGTAAGTCATCGGATAGATCCTCATTTTCAATAAGCGGAAGGTAGGCGAAAGACAGGTGTATGTCAAGCATACATTTTCCGTCGTAAAAGATTACGGTAAATGAGGCTTCATTAATTTTGGAAGGTATCTTTGGGAGTTAGAATGGTTACGAGGAAAGCATTTCTCTGGCATGTGCAAGGGTCTTCTCAGATATCGTTCTGCCCCCAAGAAGTCTGGCAATCTCATTGATTCGGCTTTCCCTGCCTAACAGGGTAATAAGGGATCGGGTTCTGCCTTTACTCACCCTTTTTTCAACCAGGAAATGTTTCTCTCCGCAGGAGGCTATCTGAGGGAGATGAGTAATTCCTAAAATCTGATGGTAATTGGCAAGTGATCGTAGTTTTTCACCAACAACTGCAGCCGTAGCACCCCCAATACCAGCATCAATCTCATCAAAGACAAGGGTTTCTATCAAACCAGATCGAGCCAATATAGTCTTTAGCGCAAGCATAATCCTGGACAGTTCACCTCCTGAGGCGATCTTTGCTAATGGTCTTAAATCTTCACCCACATTTGGCGATATCATAAACTCCACCGTATCTATTCCGTCAGCGGTAAGCATAGAATCAATCCTATCTGTTAATATACTATCACCACTTGATTCGTTGGAGATAAATTTGATTTGAAACCTCGTCCCAGCCATATCTAATAGATGTAACTCCCCTTCAACCTTTTTTTCAAATTCTTGTGCTCTCTCTTGTCTCTTCAAAGAAAGCGTGGTGGCCAGGTTCAGTAAATGCTCCCCTTTTTCCTCAATCTGGGTCTCAAACCTTGTTAACTCCTCCTTCTTCTGTGTTAATTGATACTCCTTTTGGCTAAGCTCCTCTTTAAAAGATAGGATGCTCTCAATGGAAGAGCCATATTTCTTTTTCAATCGCTTGATTAACTGCAATCTCTCTTCAACCTCTCCCAGCCTTTTTGGATCGTCCTTTAGCTGAGAGTAAAAATCTCGCAATTCCAGGGCCACATCCTCCAACTGGGCCTGTGCAGATTCCAATTGCTTCTTAAAATGTTCCAGACGGTGGTCAATAGTAACGCCCTTATTCAGATTTTTTGCGAGCACGCTCAAAACAGATAACACAGATTCATCCTTTTCATAAAGGGCCTGATAGCTATGAAAAGCTATATCAATTAACCTCTCAACATGTATAAGCCGGCTCTTTTCAACCTCAAGCTCGGCGTCCTCACCTGGAACAAGTTGTGCCTCTTCGATCTCCTTTATCTGAAATTGGGTAAGTTCTCGCCTCTCGGCTTCCTCTTTTAAATGGGCTTTTAGGCTTTCTGTTTTTTCCTTAAGAGAGTAATAATCAAGGTAAAACTCATTGAGCACAATCCTGTCCTTATATAGACCACCAAAATCATCCAGAATAAAGAGATGGTTATCAGGCTTGAGCAATAGCTGGTGCTCATTCTGCCCGGAGACACTTATCAGATGAGGACCAAGTTTAGCGATCAGGTGGAGCGTAGACAGAGTGCCATTGATCCATACCTTGTTTTTGCCCTGCTTAGATATAGTCCGTTTTATCAGCAGCTCACCATTAAAGGGTATGTCCATTTCCTTTAAAACACTGGAAAGAGGAGACTCTACAGGCAGGTGAAAAAGTGCCTCAACTACCGCCCTATTAGCGCCGGTTCGTATAAGATCGGGAGATGCCCGTCCCCCTAAAATTAGATTAGCAGCATTGATAATAATTGATTTTCCTGCACCAGTCTCTCCAGAGAGGATATTCAACCCTCCTGAAAAGCTGGCCGATAAGGAATCTATAATAGCAAAATCAGTAATGACAAGTTGAGCAAGCATAAATCAGATTTGTCCCCACGTTACCCTGATTACCTCTTGATAGGTCGTCTCGCCATCGAGCATCTTTTTAATAGCATTTTCCCTGAGTGTAACCATGCCCTCATTGCAGGCAGCCTGCCTAATCATATCGGCAGTCCCTTCCTGCGCAATAATATCCTTTATTGGCTCTGTAACGGATAACACCTCAAAAATACCAACCCTCCCCAAGTAGCCGGTTCCCCGGCACTTTATACAACCATTACCCCTTTTTAGCCTGATCATCCCCGTCCTGTCTGTCTTAATACCCATAGCCATAAGATCGCCGGCACTAATTTCAAAGCTCTCGCTACAGTAAGGGCAGATCTTTCGCAAAAGGCGCTGAGCCACAACACCGGTCAAGGTAGCATGTATAAGGAAGCTTTGAACACCAATATCCACCAGGCGGGTAATGGCCAAAGAGGCATCGTTCGTATGGAGTGTGGAAAGTACCACGTGACCTGTCAAGGTTGCCTGGATAGCATTCTCGGCTGTCTCCAGGTCTCTCATCTCCCCGATCATGATTATATCGGGATCCTGCCGCAATATATTCCTCAAAATGTTCGCAAATGTTATATCTGCACTTGGTTGCACTGCTATCTGGTTGAAATCCTCGTGAACCATCTCAATGGGATCTTCCACAGTGGTAATGTTCTTTTCCTCAGTAGATAAATGTCTTAGTGTAGAATAAAGTGTTGTAGATTTGCCGCTACCGGTAGGGCCGCATACCAGAACAAGACCATAGGGAAGATTAATAAACTGCTGGTAATGCACTAAATCCATTGATGTCATGCCGAGCTGACCTACGTCCTGAAAGAGGATATCTGGGTCGAGTATCCTCATAACGGTCTTCTCACCAAAGGCTGTGGGGACAGTTGAGACTCGGATTTCTGCCTCACCCCCTTTACCCCTGTCAATCTTTATTCTGCCATCCTGCGGACGTCTTTTTTCCGCCATGTCAAGGCGAGAAAGGGCTTTAATCCTTGAGATTATAGCCCCATGAACAGTTTTTGGTAATTTATAGATGGAATGTAGAACACCATCGATCCTCAGTCTAACCAGACTGGTATTCCTCTTTGGTTCAATATGAATATCGCTGGCCCTTTGATCAAAGGCATAGTTAAAGAGGTGATCAACAGCATTTACAATATGTCTGTCATCTGATGGAAGATCCCTTGCTTCTCGAAGCCTTACATACTGTTCCAGATTACCAAGGTCAATTGAGGGATACGAAAATTGCTCCTCGGCTGCGGCAATGGATTTTCTGAAACCATAAAATTCATCTATGAGTTTTATAATATCGGATTTGCTTGAAACGACCGGTTTGACTTTTAGATGACTCACTCTGCTTATATCCTCCATAACCTCAAGATTATGAGGGTTTGGTGTAGCTACAGTAAGCCAACCATCTTTAACAGCTATAGGTAAAACGAGATGCTTCATGGCGAATGATCGAGGAATGGTCGTTGTTACCAGCTTCAAGTCAAGATCGAGTGGATCTATCTTTTTATACTCTATTTTCCACTCCTCTGCCAGGGCCTGAAAGATAGTTTCCTCATCGAGTTCTCTGGTTGGATCATCTTCACGATTGAGTTTTAAAAAACAAATAATATCAATGATGCCTACAGGATTAATTATTTTCGAAGAAGAGCGCCCTGATGCATCCTTTATCACCTGAAGTTTTTCTAACTTTTTTTGGAGGGTATCCTTTTTTTTGAAAATCTCCTGACTTTGTTCCTTTAATATCAGTCCCTTCTTTAAAAGGATGCGACAAACATTTTCTGCCGATAGTAAAGAACGACTATTTTTTGTCATAATGCTAATGGTCTTTTATGTTATTTTATAAAACTATTCAGCCACCAAGGCACGAAGACCCAAAGAAGAGATAAATATTATTGAATAACGTAGTTTTTTCAGGCTATAATAAACAATAATTCTATAATCTTGGTGCCTTGGTGCCTTGGTGGCAAGAGATACCTGAGTAGTTACGCTTTATAAAGTTATCATTTCCTGCTTTCCCAATCAAAACCTTTTTGTGTGTATATTCCTTTTTGCAAAGAGAGCCTGGGCTAAAACCAAATCATCACGCGTATCTATACCCATAACCTCTTGCTCTTCGTCAACGAGGCTATAGCCAACCTTACACCCATCATCGCTCATCAACTCAACCAAATCAGTAATAAAATACTCCTCAACAACCATCATTTTACCATCCCTTTCTTTTTCTACCCGATGAGGTCTCTTCTTTAATTTCTCCAGGTAGGTAAGCAAGACCGATCTCCTGGCTGCGTATATGCCCGAGTTAAAAACCTCAAAACGGCGTTGCATCTCCAATGGATAGGCCTTCCAATATTTCCACTCAGTTATCCTTTGAACCTTTTCATTTTCTATCTCTACAATACCATATTGAGCTCTATCCTTTGGTGTAAAGCCCAAAACAATAAAATCTTGATCTTTAAGATGGCGTATCAGGGAATAATATGTAGCCTCCGCTACAAACGGAACATCTCCCATAGTGATAATACAATATTCTTGATCTGTCTGCTCCAAAAATTCCTGTGCCGCAATAAGAGCGCCCCCTGTTCCATTGGGGATGGGTTGATCGCAGTAAAAAACACCAAGATCATGAGTTGCCTTTATAATTTCTTCTTTTTTGTGGTGTATTACCAAAGTCTTTGGCCCCTTTGGAAGATTTCCCACAATTTCAAAAATGATAGGGTATTCCCCTTCAAAGGGATCTGATCCAGGTATTAATGGAAGCAATGTTTTGTTACCGGAAAAACCCTTCATTCTACTTCCATAGCCAGCAGCAAATATAATAGAAGCAGCCTGTACTTCTGTCATCATTGTTTCTATATCCTCCTTTAAAAAAGCATTCAAGGTAACTACTCAGGTTCAAAGTTCTGAAGTTCACCGTTCAGGGGTTACCCAGACGAAAGAGAGGTTCGATTCCGTGACGAATGCGGTGTTCATTCGTTTCTTGTGAAACTCTAGGATATCTTGCACGGGAGACCAGACCTGCCCGCCATCGCTCTCGTTCAGGCGAGGCGGGCGGAGCGAGCCCTATGCAGCAATAAATACGCCTAACCGTGAACCCTGAACCTTACAACCTGAGCTACTGTTTATTTACCTAATCTAAGATAATTAAGAAAGCAAAATGTGTTATCTCAGACATAATCAATACATTTCACATAAATAATAGGTAAGGGTTCACCGTTGGCAGTTTTCCGTTCACCGATAAGCCAATAGTGGCAATGAACCGCTTAAATAGGCATAACCCATTAACAGGGAAAGTAATGGGTTACTCCATAGGATTATTTCCCCTTTCTGGCAACGGATAACGGTAAACCATGAACAGTTACAATAATAGATTGCTTCTTTATTCGTTACTATTCAGGTTCAAAGTTCCAAGGTTCACAGTTTAACGTTAGAGAGATAAAATACTGTCGAATCATCAATCTAAAGTATCTGGTTTCAATTTGAAGATAGCTGAGGAATTCATCCGATTCTTTTCACAAGCCATGCTGTATTGCATGGATGTCAACGGTGAACCTTGAACCTTGAACGCAAAGCTTGAGTTAGAAACGCACTCTTTTGTCCAAAATATTACCCCAAAATTAGCTAACATTTTAGAGATCTGATATTTCATCCTTAAGAGTCTTGACATGTATCTTTGGACATATCATTATTTATATCAAGAGTAAAAACATGGTTAATTTATTAGAGATTTTAGAGAAAAAGCTTTTAGAATTCCCAATTGATCTCTTTATTAAGAGGTCAGCCCAAAACCTTGCAACAAAAATAGACCACAAAGGATATAGAGGGATCGTCTTAGGGGCAAGTGGTGGCATAGACAGTCTGGTTACAACGTCACTTTGTATTAAGGCTATGGAAAAAAGAGATAAATGGAAAATGGTTGGTCTCCAGATGAATGATTCAAGGATTAAAGGGGAACTCTACAATACTGAAATGTACAGGTCTCTCGGCACTGATCTTATGCAAACTGATATTACCAGCGAGGCTATTGATATGGAAAAGGATCTCGGAATGCCACCGCGTTGGCTTACGGAGTTTTTGATGAAGCTGGTACTCAGATGGATGCCGACAAGAGTCAGGAAATGGATAATATTAGCTGTCATTTCTGGTGCAGCTCCTGAGTATGTGCTTACCCATTACCAGCTTTTAATCCTTTTGCATCGCTTACGGATCGCCAGACTCAAGGAATATGCCAGCCGCCATGGGCTTATGATTGTTATCTGTAGCAACCTGACAGAATCATCCCTGGGCTATTTTGTGGAACAGGGCGTTGATGATCCCCAAATGGGTGACTATGCTCCTCTATCCGCCCTGTATAAGTCACAGGTAGTGCGCGTAGCTCAGTTCATGGGCCTTCCTGAGAACGTAATGCATCAGAGACCCTCGCCGGGTTTCGGGGGCATTCATGATGAGGAAATTATTGGCCCATATGAACTGGTTGATCTGGTCCTGGTAGGGCTACAACTTGGTTACTCAGATGTTGAAATTACCAAAGCCATAAATGCCCATGCTTGCAAATCGAGGAAGAAAGCTCCCTTCATGAGAAAAAACCCTTATGATATCAAATATGTTCGATTTATAAGACAGTTGGCGACATTGAATGATCAAAAAAGGCAGTCGGAAAGCCGAGAAGATACGAATTTTTAAATTGAAGCCTCTTAATACCTACTCCCAGTGCTTTTATTGCATCTTGGAAAACCACGTCCTCTGGGCGTGGTCAGAATTCTTTGGCTATGCCCTGAAATAAAACAAGGGAGTATTGGAGAACTGTCGAAGATCCCGCTGTCAGCGGGGGAGTATTGGAATAAAAACAGAACATTATGATGTTTTTCTGTTTCGTTTTTAGCATTACTCCATTATTCCAAAAACACTGAAATAACAGGCATCACAAATCCCCTCTGGGTGTGGATTCTTTACTTGCCTGCTCTATAATTGTATTGTAATCTAAAATAGAGAGCGTTTTCAATCAATTAAGGTCGCATATGAACACACCATCATCTTCATCCCACAAAGAAGTGCAGGGTGAACTCATGCTTGGTCTTCCCTACCACTGTTTTGTCCTTTTGGAGAACCTCAGCGAATGTATTTTCACCATTGACCTAAAAAAGAAAATCAATTCATTCAATCATGCTGCCGAGACCATAACCGGTTTTAAACGGCAGGAGGCAATTGGTCAGCATTGCTTTGATATCTTTCGCACCAATATTTGTGCAAGCAGGTGTGTTATGGATCAAAGCCTTGCCAATGGGGTACCACAACAAGACATACCAGCCTTTATCATTAACAGGGCAGGAGAGCAGATACCAATTAGTGTCAGCACCTCTTTTTTAAGGGATGGAGAGAATAACATCATTGGGCTCTTTGGAATCTTTCGGGATCTCTCAGAGCTGGAAAAATTGAGAAGACAGATTACCCGGACTTTTGGTCATGCGGATATTATCGGAAAAGATCCCAAGATGCGGGAGATTCTCGCATTTTTGCCTGATATTGCAGAAAGCGACAGCGCCGTCCTGATTGAAGGCCCTACCGGATCAGGCAAGGAATTATTTGCCCGCGCAATCCATTACCTCAGTTCGCGGCAAAAAGGGCCATTTATTGCCATCAACTGTGGGGCCCTTCCTGATAGCCTGCTTGAATCAGAAATCTTTGGATACAAAAAAGGCGCCTTCACAGGAGCCGGAAAAGATAAACCGGGCCGCTTTCTCCTGGCAGACAAGGGAACCCTGTTTCTGGATGAGATCTGTAACACCTCCATCCCCTTTCAGAAGGACCTGCTACGAGTTCTTGAGGAGGGAGAATTCACAGCGCTTGGAGATACAAAATCTATAAAGACCGACTGCAGGATTGTAGCTTCCACAAACCGTGACCTAAAAACCATGATAAAGGAGGGGACATTCCGGGAGGACCTTTATTATCGAATCAATGTTGTCAAGATCAGCCTACCGCCTCTAAGAGAAAGAGGGGGGGATATGCCTCTTCTGGTAGATCACTTTATACGTAAATTTAATCTTTTGAAGGCAAGGTCAATACCTGGTGTTACCCATGAAGTCATCTCCCATTTTATGGAATACCCTTTCCCGGGCAATATCCGTGAACTGGAAAACATAATTGAATACGCATTCATCCTCTGTAAAGATGGCTATATAGGAATGGAGCATCTTCCCATGGATGTGAGAGACTGGTTCAAGACCCAGAATCGTCCCTCGTCCATCTCGGCAACCTTGGCTAATGAGGAGGCGGAAAAAATTCGCCAGATTTTAAATAAACATGGAGGTAATCGACTGGCAGCAGCCCGTGAACTGGGTATCAACCGTAGCACTCTATGGCGAAAGATCAAGAAATATGGGCTATCTTAACGCCAGGATAAAACATTTCATGAAACAGTTGCATTCCTGAAACATTTTCCACCCCAAGGACTCCTACCCCATTTCATCCCTTTTTAGCTAAGCACTTAATTTTATTTATCAATTTATTGTATCCCAGTCTTTTTATTAGTGGCATATGAATTGCTTTAATTTATAGGGCAAGAAGGTGTAGATGAAAATTGCAATTCCCTTATTCAAAGACAGGGTAGCTCCTCATTTCGGCTCTTCTTCCCAGGTCCTGCTGGTGGAGGTCAGGAATGGATCTGTGTATCAGGAAGCCAAGTGGGACCTGGGTGGACAAGGTCCGCTGGAGATGGCGCACCGCTTGCTTGATCTCGGCGTAGACAAAATCATCTGCGGTGGAATAAGTCGGTATTACAAAGAATGGCTGATTAACAAAGGAGTCAATGTGGAAGATAATAGAAAGGGAAAGGCCAGTGAGATTATTGAAAAGATGTTGAGAGACTAAAAAAACTGTTTTTAACCTTTGAAGAAAGGAGGTAATTGAAATATGGAAACATTAAATACATTTCATAAAATGATGGTTTCATTAGCAACTCAGGGAGGGACGTTGCTCTCACATAATCCAAAGGTACAAAATCTTTTCTTAAAAAGGGCTGAACATGCAGCCTATGACTATATTATTAAAGAAAATGAGCATAAAAGACCAATGATAGTTCAAAAGGAAAAAATGCAGATTATGCTCAATCTGGCAGAGACAACCTTCAAGAGAATAAAAGAGGGGTTATACTCTAACAATGTTATCAAGCAAGGTATAAATGTTTTTGTCCAGCATATGCTCTTTTCTCCAACAGGAAAAACAAAAGAGATTGTAGATAATTTCAAGGCAAAATATGGACGGAAACCACCGGGCTTTCTGGTTATCGGGCCTACAAAAAAATGCAACCTCCATTGTAAGGGATGTTATGCATCATCCCATTCTAACACAGCAGAGACTATCCCTTTCTCCATATTAGACAGGATAATAACGGAGAAGACTGAACTATGGGGTTCCCACTACGCGACATGGGTTGGAGGGGAGCCTACGGTTTACCGGAGCGAGGGAAAGGATGTACTGGATATTGCAGAGCGTCATATGGGTAATATGTTTTTGATGTACACCAATGGCACACTCATCGACAAGGATATGGCAAAAAGGATGGCTGATCTGGGTAATATTGTCCCCCAGGTATCTGTTGAAGGGTTTGAAAAGGAGACAGACGATAGAAGAGGCAAGGGGGTATTTAAAAAGGTCCTGAAGGCATTTGAAAACATGAGGGAGGCTGGCGTCCCATTTGGAATTGCAGTTACCCCCATGAGACACAATTATGAGCTACTGACAAGTGATGAGTTTATAGATTTCTTTTTTAATAAACAAAAGATCACCCTTGCCTGGGTATTTCAGTATATGCCCATCGGCAGAGGATATAATTTAGATCTGATGCTTACCCCTGAACAGAGACTCAGGCTTTTAGACCGAGAAAGGGAAATCCTGTGGAAGAAAAAATTATTCTACGTAGACTTCTGGAATAGCGGACCGGTAGGTTCCGGTTGTATTGCTGCTGGGAGAACTGATGGTTACTTTTACATTGATTGGAACGGTTCGGTCATGCCATGCCCTTACTATCAATTTTCACCTGTTAATATCTTTGATGTTTACAAAAATGGCGGAAATCTGAATGAAATCTATGACCAACCATTCTTTGAGGCAATCAGGAGATGGCAGGATGAGTATGCCTATGAAAGAATAGGAGATGAAACTGGGAATTGGCTTCGCCCTTGCCCAATCAGGGATCATCATAGCATAGCTATGGAGGCAATTACAAAATACAAGCCTAAACCAGAAGATGAAGCAACGGAGAAGTGGTTACATGATGAGAAGCTACATGAAGGTTTGTATAAGTTTGACGATCATTTAACGGAACTTTTAGATCCATACTGGGAGCAGATCTATCTAAAGGAAGAAAAAATCCCTTATGATCCAAGGCTTCCTTTTACTTCTTCAGAGATACCAAAATTTAAATTACGCTTTGGCTGATGATTGAACTCAAATATTCTACTCAGGTTGCCGGGTTCACCTTTCACGCCTGCCCGACCCGATTGTATCAGCGATTTTTTTGGGCTGATTTATTTGACCATTTGGCTAATGGATCTATCGGAACCGAAAATCCAATTTGAAATTATACAGCCAGGGGATTCTCGGGTCAAC
>JAFDHR010000414.1 GCA_019308645.1 Deltaproteobacteria bacterium | reverse complement strand
CATGAATCCCCACATCCTCCATTTGAGAGGCCATACAAATGGCGTCGGAGGCATCAGAAAAGAAAATGGAAGTAATAACCACCCATATGAATGCTGACTTTGATGCTCTGGCATCTATGCTGGCTGCCAAAAAGCTTTATCCTGAGGCAAAAATGGTATTTCCCGGTGCCCAGGAAAAAAACTTGAGGAATTTCTTTCTGCATACAAGTTCGTATCTTTTTGATTTTTTACGCATAAAAGATGTTGATTTTAATAAAATCAGAAAACTTATCCTGGTTGACACACGTCAAAAAAAACGGATCGGCACGTTTAAAAAACTCTTAGACAGGAATGATCTGGAGATACATATCTATGATCATCATCCCCCATCTGATGATGATATCAAGGGTGATTTTGAACTTATCCGGGAACTTGGGGCAGGCACATCCATTTTGACAGCAATAATACGAGAAAAGGGGATCAAAATCTCTCCTGATGAAGCAAACTTGATGTCGCTTGGTATCTATGAAGACACTGGCTCTTTTACCTATTCTTCTACAAAACCAGAGGATCATGAGGCTGCTGCCTGGTTATTAGAGCAGGGGGCATCTCTAAATACGATCTCTGATATGTTAACGAGAGAGTTAACCGCCGAACAGGTGTGGCTTTTGAATGATTTGATGGCCTCTGCCACTAAGAACATTATCAATGGTGTAGAGGTGGTTATAGCCAAGACCAAAAGCAATAGGTATATAGGCGATTTTGCCGTTCTTGTTCAAAAATTTATGGAAATGGAAAACCTTAACGTTATATTTGCACTTGCCCAGATGGAAAATAGGGTCTATCTGGTAGCCAGGAGCAGACTTCCGGACGTCAATGTTGCAGAGATTGCTTTTGAATTTGATGGTGGCGGACACCCTCAGGCCGCATCAGCTACCATCATTGGCAAAACACTTATTCAGGTTGAGGAAGACCTCAATGCCTTACTTGTAAGCCGGATAGATTTTGAGAGGTTGGCTAAGGATATAATGACATCTCCTGCAATTCATATATTACCTGAGGCTACCCTCAAAGAGGCAGGTGATATATTAACCAGTTACAATATTAATGTGTTGATGGTGATCGATAAAAATACAAAACTTCAGGGATATATATCCAGGCCGATGGTAGATAGAGCCGTTTTTTTGGGCCTGGAGGAAAGGCCTGTAAAAGAGTATATGAATGTGGAATTTTTCCATGTAAGGCCTGAAACTACCTTGAATGAAATACAGGATTTGATTATTAATAACAAGGTCAGAATCCTCCCGGTATTAGAGGACAGCAAGCTGCTCGGAGTTATTACAAGAACAGATATTTTAACTATCTTGATAGAAAAATCCCCTACACCTCAGTTTCTTTATGATTCAGAGGAAATTCCAAGGTTTGTTCGGGAAAAAAATATCGGGAACTTACTCAAAGAAAGGTTACCTAATAAAATAAGAAAGTTGTTAGGGCATCTTGGGAAGACAGCAGATAAGTTAGATTTTAATGCCTTTCTTGTGGGCGGTCTTGTAAGAGATGTTGTCTTAAAGAGGAAAAATTTTGATGTGGATATCGTTATAGAGGGAGATGGTATCCAGTTCGCTAAAACCTTTGCCGATCATTTTGGCGCCAAGGTGAGGAGTTATCCCAAATTCGGGACTGCCGTTCTGGTTATGCCAGATGGTTTTAAGATTGATGTTGCGACCGCGAGGATAGAGCATTACGAATCGCCAGCTGCGCTGCCTGTAGTTAAATTAAGTTCTTTAAAGAGGGATCTTTTCAGGAGAGACTTTACCATCAATACCCTGGCTGTTCATCTTAATGAGGGCCATTATGGTACCCTTATAGATCATTTTGGTGCCATGAGGGATATTAAAGAACGTGTTTTAAGGGTGCTTCATAACCTTAGCTTTATTGAAGACCCCACAAGAATCTTTAGGGCAATTAGATTTGAGCAGCGGTTTGGCTTTAAAATCGGAAAGCTTACGGAAAGCCTGATTCAAAATGCTATCAATATAAATTGTCTTGAGAATCTCTCTGACCAAAGACTCTTTATAGAACTGAAATTAATTTTAAAGGAGGAGGATCCCATAGGGGCAATAGATCGGATGGATGGATATGATCTTCTGAAATATATCTCATCCGGGCTTAAGCTTACCGAGGAGGTAAAAAATGTCCTCAAAGAAATAAAGGGGATTCTGGTATGGTTTAATCTCCTTTATCTGGATGTTATATATAAACCATGGAAGGTATACTTCCTTGGTTTAACCTCTTCTTTGAGCGATGATGCCCTGGATAATTTAGCCACGAGGATGCAGGCTCAGGATAAGGAAATTTTCAGTATGCTCTCCGGTCGTCAGGAGATAAGACAGGCCTTAAAGGAACTTTCTCGGCTAAAGGATAAGGAACATTATTCTTTATATCGGATTCTCTCGCCTCTTTCTCCTGAGATCCTGCTTTATGGCATGGCCAAAACTAAAAGCGAGAGGATAAAAAGAGCGATATCCATCTTTTTTACCAAGCTTAAAGGAACAAAGATCTTTATAAATGGCAAAGACCTTATCGATATGGGATATCAACCTGGTCTGTTATTTAATTTGGGAGTTTACATCACAGTTAGTATCCATTAAAGACTATGTATTTATTGGGATTGATCTACTCTGAAATCTGGACATGATTTGTGGATTGTAACTCAGGTTCAAAGTTCCACGTTCACCGAATATGACTTTTTACGGGTTCATCAACTTTTGAATCAATGTGTTTTTGGTTTATTCGAGTTAGGATCGATTAGTTATACCTGTTAGGAGGATGAAAAGGATGGAGAAAAAGAGAATTGTCAGCGGCATGAGACCAACCGGGAGACTTCACCTTGGACATGTTCATGGGGCCT
>JAFDHR010000413.1 GCA_019308645.1 Deltaproteobacteria bacterium | reverse complement strand
AATCTATAAAGGTACCGTGAGACTTGAGACAGATTTGGATTTCTGTAAGGGTTGTGGGATTTGTGCTCATGAATGTCCTACACATGCGATTGAAATGGTAAGAGAAGAAGAAGCAGAGGAAGCTTCTTCTAAGTAGGAGGTGTAGAAATGAGTACATGGAAACCATTAACAGGTGCGCAAGCTGTTGCTGAAGCAATGCGCCAGATTAATCCAGATGTTGTTTGCGCTTATCCTATTACACCTCAGACACCAATTGTAGAACAGTTTGCACAGTACGTTGCAAATGGTATTGTGGATACGAAGACAATACCAGTTGAGTCTGAACATTCCGCAATGTCGGCAACTGTGGGTGCGGCGGCGGCAGGTGCAAGAGCAATGTGTGCAACGGCGTCTCAGGGGTTAGCATTGATGTGGGAAGTAGTTGCAGCAGTGCCAGGATTGAGATTACCCATTGTAATGCCCATTGTAAACAGAGCTTTGTCTGCTCCAATTAATATTCATGGTGATCATTCTGATTCAATGGGTGCAACAACAATTGGCTGGATGCAAATATATTCCGAAAATGCACAAGAGGCATACGAAAATATGCTTTTAGCGGTAAAAATTGCAGAAAATCCTGAGGTGTTACTTCCTGCGATGGTTATGCAGGATGGATTTATCATCAGCCATGGTGTAGAAAACGTTGAGATATTTGATGATGACAAAGCAAAGGCATTTGTAGGTGAAAGGCATCCAGATAGATATCTACTTGATGTGGATCACCCATATACTATTGGCCCTCTTGCTTTGCCCGACTACTATTTTGAGATTAAGAGGCAGGAAGAAGAAGCAATGAAGAATGCAAAAAGGGTATATCTTGAAGCAGGGAAGGAACTTTCAAAGCTTACGGGTAAAGAATACCCGTACTTTGAAACTTATAAATTAGATGATGCGGAAGCTGTAATTGTAGTTCTCTCCTCCACAGCAGGTACTACTAAAGATACAATTGATAAGATGAGGGCAGAAGGAAAGAAAGTCGGGCTCCTAAAACCAAGGCTATTCCGTCCATTTCCATACAAAGAGGTAAGAGAAGCATTAGAGAATATACCTATAATTGGTATACTTGATCGTTCGATGGCGTTTGGTGCTTATGCTCCTCTTTACACAGAGGTTCGAAACGCACTATTTGAATCAGATAAAAAGCCGAAATTGCAGAGTTATATTTTTGGTCTTGGTGGAAAAGACATATTTAAGAGCCAGATAGAAAAAGCATTTGCTGAGCTGCTTTCGGGAGATGTAAATCCTGAAGAAGAGCGATACATAGGATTAAGGGGGTAATGAGATGGCTACATTACAAGAAATAATGTCAAAACCTGCAGGACTTGCATCAGGTCATAGAATGTGTGCGGGGTGTGGTATAGGGGCGATTGTAAGAACTGTACTTGCCGCATCAGATAAACCTGTAATTGTTGCGAATGCAACGGGATGTTTAGAAGTTGTTACAACAATTTATCCCTATTCTGCATGGAAAGTACCGTGGATTCATTTAACATTTGAAAACGCAGCGGCAGTTGCAAGTGGTATTGAAACAGCTTACAAGTCATTAAAAAATCGAGGAAAAATTGACAAAGATGTAAACATCCTTGCATTTGGCGGTGATGGCGGTACATATGATATAGGATTCCAGGCTCTTTCCGGAGCATTAGAAAGAGGCCATAATTTTATGTATGTCGTATACGATAATGAAGGTTATATGAACACGGGTAACCAGCGAAGCGGTGCAACTCCCTATGGCGCAAGTACAACTACGGTACCTGCGGGTACAAAAAGCTTTGGTAAACCACAGTGGAGAAAGAATATTGTAGAAATTGCGGCAGCACATAGAATTCCATATGCGGCACAGGCTGCAAATCATAATATACTGGACCTGTATAAAAAAGCAAAGAAAGGGTTTGAGGCAGATGGGCCTGCTTTCCTTGCGGTTCTTCAACCTTGCACCACAAATTGGAGATTTGATCCGGCTATCACAATGTCTTATTCAAAATTAGCGGTTGAAACAAACTTCTGGCCATTGTATGAAGTTGAGAATGGAAAAGTTCATGTTAATTATAAACCGAAGAATAGAAAACCAATTGAAGAATTTCTTAAAGGGCAAGGACGTTTTAAACATCTGTTTAAAGCTGAAAATAAACATATAATAGAGAATATGCAAATGATGATAGATAAAGAATGGGAACGGCTTTTAAAACTTGAAGAATCTGGTATTGAGCTGTAACCTTATTGAATAATAATTAGGCCCCGTGACTTTGCGGGGCTTTTTTTATTTCTATTTTTTGCTATTTTATTTATGGAGACTGTTATGAAAAAAATTATTGCTGCATTTGGTGTTGATAAAAATGGAAACTTAATAGATGCACATTTTGGTGATTCTGAATATTTTGAAATTTTTTCTGTTTCTGAAAACAGTGTAGTATTCGTAGAGCAAAGAAAAAATTTAAAAATTGTGGAAAAGATGCATGGTGATCCAAATAAAGCAAAAGCAATTTCAGCCCTTCTGAGTGGGGTAGATGTACTTGTTGCATTTAGAATGGGCCCAAATATTCTGAGAATGAAGAAAAAGTTTGTCCCTGTAATTGTCGGGACAAGAGATAAACATTTAGCAAAAAAACTTGTTTTGAAAAACTTTCCGTATATTTTGGAAGAAATAGAAAAA
>JAFDHR010000412.1 GCA_019308645.1 Deltaproteobacteria bacterium | reverse complement strand
CGCTATCTTTTCTGATGACAATGCCATCACATCGGGAGGTGTAAAAATAAGGAGGAAGAGCAACAAAACAGAAAAAGGCCGTAATATACATCTACAATAGGAGAATATCTTTTGAATCATCAAAACCTGCCATCAACTAATTGCAACTGTTTCGACATCTTGTGTGCCAGCTCCAGATTATGAGTAGCGATAATTAAGGCCAGGCCTCTGCTTTTATTAAGGGAAAGTAACAGCTTTGTTATCTCATCACCTGTTGCTTTATCAAGGTTTCCTGTAGGCTCATCTGCCAAGAGCAATTTAGGCCCCATAATTAAGGCCCTGGCAATTGCAACCCTTTGTTGTTCGCCTCAGCAATTTAGGCCCCATAATTAAGGCCCTGGCAATTGCAACCCTTTGTTGTTCGCCTCCGGAAAGCTCTCCAACTCTATGTTTTAATCTATTTTCTAAACCCACCTGAGAAAGTATTGCTGAAGCCATTTCAAGGGATTTTGCCTTACTATACCCTGCTATAAGGGCTGGTATCATGGTGTTTTCCTCAGCATTAAATTCAAGCAGAAGATGATGAAACTGAAAAACAAAGCCTATTTCCCTGTTTCTGATCTTACTGAGGCCTCTCTCATCCATCTGATAGACATCGAGGTCTTTAAAAAAAACATTGCCTTCTGAGGGCGGCTCTAATGTTCCCATAATATTAAGTAAGGTAGATTTGCCAGCCCCGGAAGGCCCTATTATGCCATAAGACTCACCCGGCAATACGTGCAAATTAATCCCTTTGAGCACCTGGATTACCTGGCCACTATTCTCAAAGGTTTTAAAGATATTTTCTATCCGAAGCATAGGTTTCCTGCCTACTCGTATCGTAATGCCTCTACAGGATTTACTTTAGAGGCCTGCCAAGAAGGGTAAATAGTAGCGAGAAAAGATATAACTATTGCAGCCAATGCGATTGAGGCAACATCTAACCACTCCATTCTAACAGGCAGGGTAGTTATATAATAAACGTCTGGGGGAAGCTTAATAAATTTATATCTTGCCAGGAGCTGGCATAGAAAGGATCCGGATATCAGGCCCAAAAATGTGCCAATCAGACCGACAAATAGACCCTGAAAGATAAAAATAGACATAATGCTTTTAGATGAGGCCCCCATAGTTCTCAGTATGGCGATATCACGACTCTTTTCCATAACTAACATAACCAAAGAGCTAATTATATTAAGTGCGCCTACGAGCACTATCATGATCAAAATGATAAACATAGTCACCTTTTCGAGTTTTAACGCAGAAAACAGACTTTTATTCATCATCTTCCAGTCTTTGGTCCAATAAGGATAGCCAAGTTGGTCCTGAAGAACTTTGCCTATTGTGTCACTCTTGTGTATATCATTAACCTTTAATTCGATCCCTGTAACCTCATCCCCAAGGGAGAGAAAATCCTGAGCATCAGTCAAGGATAGAAAAATCATTTTGCTATCGTATTCATACATACCCGATTCAAAAAGGGCTGCCACTGTAAAGGTCTCTTCATTTGCCACCCTCCCTAACGGCGTCAATTTGCCTATGGGTGATACCAGGTTTATGATATCTCCTGGCAGTGCTCCTATCTGTTTGGATAACTCGCTACCAATAATGATTCCTTGACTAGATTTATTTAACACATTGATAGAGCCTTCTTTTATCATAGAATTAATATTAATTACCCTACCAACTGTGGCTGGATCCAGACCCCTGAGAATAGCCCCTGAAATATTGCCAGCATGTTTAACCATTACCTCACTATAAATAAACGGAGTCGCTGAAAGTACACCCTCTACTTTCAATGCCTTCTCAATGACAGCTTCTGTATCCCTGATACCAGCATTATAGCTGAAGATTAGCAAGTGGGAGTTTACACCGAGTATCTTTTTCATCAGATCCTCTCTAAAACCATTCATAACTGCTAGCACCACAATCAAGGACATAACTCCTATGGTTATTCCCAAAATTGAGATACCAGTTATGATAGAAATAAATCCTTGCTTTCTCTTTGCTTTTAGGTATCTGAAAGAAAAAAATGTTTCAAAAGACATAGTACTCCATTGTTTTATGCCTGCCCGCCACCTGCCCGCAATGCTTCGCAACGCGAGGCGGGCGGGTCGCACTCGCTCAGGCGAGGCAGGCGGGTCCATTGCCCGTTGTCCGTTGTTTTTTTTGCAATTGACAAATGACTACCGACTACTGACACTACGATTTTTTCCTCATTTGAGGGAAGAGGATAACATCCCTAATAGAAGGAGAATCTGTGAGGATCATGACCAATCTATCTATTCCAATTCCCTCTCCTGCTGTGGGTGGCATCCCATATTCCAATGCCTTGATATAATCTTCATCCATAAAGAGAGCCTCATCGTCTCCCGAATCCCTTAAGCGGACCTGTTTAAGAAATCGCTCCCGCTGATCATCCGGATCATTTAACTCAGAAAAGGCATTTGCAATCTCTTTTCCACCTATGAATAATTCAAATCTCTCCGCAATTGCGGGATTATCATCCTTTCTCCTTGAAAGGGGGCTGACTTGTATTGGATGGTCGACTATAAACGTGGGTTGGATTAATTTTGGCTCAACAATATGCTCAAATAGTTTTGCTAATACCCTCCCATCTTCTTCATTTTCCTCTAACTCAACCCCTTTTGATCTGGCGACATCACGTAATGCCATGCTATCAAAAAGGGTAGGCTCTTCTATGCCACCAATGTCTCTTAAAGAATCAATGAGTGAAATCCTCTGCCATGGGGTAGCAAAATCTATCAGATCGCCCTGATAGGTAACAGTCAACGTATTAAAGAGCTTTGTGAGGAGATGGATCAAAAGTTTTTCCGTCAAATCCATCAGATCTTCATATGTTGCATAGGCAAGGTAAAACTCGAGCATGGTAAATTCCGGATTATGATTCGTAGAAATCCCCTCATTTCGAAAATTTCTGTTTAATTCATAAACCCTCTCCAAACCTCCTACCACAAGCCGTTTCAAATAAAGCTCCGGGGCTACTCTCAAGTAAAGATCTAT
>JAFDHR010000411.1 GCA_019308645.1 Deltaproteobacteria bacterium | reverse complement strand
ACCGCAGCACTCGATCCCAAAACAGCCCAGAAGGTTATGGATCTCACACAAAAAATTGTCGAGGAAAACAACCTTACCACTGTTATGGTCACCCATAACATGCCCCAGGCCATTCGGTACGGAAACCGCATGATCATGCTCCACGAAGGAAAAGTACAATTTGATATCAAAGGAGCAGAGAAGCAAGCTCTCACTGTAGAGGAAGTGGTCAGGAGGTTTGGGGCCGAGCTTAAGGATGAGGCCTTACTGGGCTAACCTTTCCCAGGGCATATATGCTGAATCAATTTCTGCAAAAATCCCACTAAGAAGTCTCTTGTAAATAGGCGCAAACTTGCGAGTAAATTCCAGGGGCCCCGACCATGAGATGATCTTCTATTCTTTGCCCATCCAAGTATTCGTCAAGTAGAAACTCGCTTCCGTCTATTTTAGAGATCTTCCCTCCCGCTGCTTCAATAATAACGCGAGCCGCGGCGAGATCCTGATATGACTCATTCACAATAACAGCCGCTTCAGCGCGACCCATAGCAACATAACATATATGAGCGGTAGTGCATCCCAGGTCGCGGATTTTACCAGGAAAAGTGGAGCGGTAATGATGGTGAAACCGCGAGTAGGTGAGCAGAAGGCTCTCGTCGTTAATAGTTTCCTGAGTAGAAACACTGATTTCCTTTTTTCCCAAGAAGGCTTTTTGTCCTGCCTGGGCATGAAAAAGATCGCCAGTTGCAGGCATATAAAACATGCCTAAGATTGGCCAAAAATTCTCAAGAAGAGACAGAGAGCTTCCCCATATGGGAATTCCAGCCTGAAAATTTGCTACCCCCTCTAATGCATCAAAAATCCATAGGTATCTCTTTCCCTCATGAGTGTAGCCTTCGTTCTTTTGGTTGCTATTAAACACCTTATGATCAGGAAAATGAGTGTGGAGTTGATCCTGGAAAAACTCCATCAGGCTGAGTTCAGCCTCTGTAACCAGTTCCTCATCAAATTTAACATCTAACTTACCCCTGCCATAATAGGTAAGGGCTTTTTCTCCTGAACTGCGAATCAACTCCATTGCAATATAAAATTTTTTAGAGAAGTATCTTTTGACCTATCATTTTCAACTAACGATTGATCCTTTGTATATTGGAAACCTTTTTAAAAAGTAAAGTGAAATACGTAACATTGTCAATGATAAAAATATATTCTGTTTAAAATAGCTGTTTTTAAGAAAAAGAGAGTTGACATATGTAATTCCTTTATATTATCATATACGAAATAATATTTTCATAAATGAAATCTAACACTCAAAACCAAATCTCACCGGCACTATCCAGGGGATTAAAAGTCCTCGAGATATTGGCCCAGGAAGAATCCGAGCTGAGCCTCAAATCGATTAGTGAAAGACTGAATATTCCTACCCCTTCCCTTTGGCGAATTCTTTGGGTTCTGCGGGATAATGGATATCTCCTTTTTGATCAGGATAAAAAGACATACCGCCCTGGTTTTAAATTTCTCTACCTTGGCAATATCCTGCTAAACCGAATGGGTTTCCGATCTCAGGCCAGGGGATATTTGAAACAGCTTGTGGAGCTAACAGGGGAAACCGCTGAACTTTCTGCACGAGTAAAAGATCAGCTTATTTTGGTTGATCAGGTCGAAGGTCCCGAGGCAATAAGACTCTTTTCAAGAATCGGTAGTGCGTATCCATATTTCCACGCTACAGCCCCTGGCAAGGTCTACCTTGCCCATATTAGCGGGGAAAAACGTAAGCGAGTCATGGATCGGATGGGATTGCCCAGAATCACCAGATATACAATTACGAAATTTACAGAGTTAGAAGATGAGCTGAAATTAGTTAAAAAAAGGGGATATGGCTTTGATCGTCAAGAAATGAGGATAGGTGTTTCCAGAATTGCTGCTCCTGTCTACAATCAACTGGGTAAAGTAGTGGCCTGTCTCGGGGTTGCAGGGCCATCATTCCGGATCACCGTCAAAAACTATGAAAAGATTGGGAAGTGGACCAAGCATCTGGCTGAGCAATTGAGTGCAGAATTAATTCAGCAGGCCAGTGCAGGGTTATAAATTTAAAAAGGTATTTAATCTCTCATTTTGTTTTCAGAAACTCTGTGCATCTATTTGTTTGCATTTCTGTTAAATATAAGAATTTAGGAGGCTATCTATAATGGATTTCTCTTTAAGTAAGGAGCAGAGAGATATTAAAAGAGCAGCAGCGAAATTTGCCCGAGGTGAGTTCCAGCCGGAGTTGGCCCAAGAGTGTGAATTTAATCATCGTTTTCCGCGGGAACTCTATAAGAAAGCTGGGGATCTTGGCTTTATTGGCCTTGATTACCCTAATGAAGTCGGTGGTGGAAACATGGGTGTCACAGAAAATGCCCTCATAATAGAGGAATTTTGCAAGGCGGATTCAGGCATTGGCATGGCAATACACCTTGCTTACCTGCCTGCAAAGATAGTGAAACTTTTTGGAACTCCTCAGCAGCAGCAAAAATTTCTTGCTCCTCTTGTCAAAGGTGATTGGGTTTCGGCTGTCTCATTCACCGAACCAGATCATGGGAGCGATCTTACCCGCATGGAGACTACCCTGGAAGAAAAGGCCGATGGTTTTGTTCTGAATGGCACCAAGGTCTTTACCACCAATGGCACCTATGCGGATTTTTTTATTGTTCTGGCTCAGGAGGTTCAGGAGGCCCCTCCGGGAAAGGGAATGACTACGATTCTGATTGAGAGAGATTCTTCAACCTGGCTCGGGGGCGAAATGAAAATAAATGAAATTCCTAACAAGATGGGCCTGAAGATGGTTTCCAGCAATGAGCTGGTTTTTCAAAACCTAAAGATTGCTAAAGAAAATATCCTGGGTGAGAGGGGACGGGGACTCCTAAATGTTCTGGATTTTTTAGATGAAAGCCGAATTGAAATAGGGGCCCAGGCCCTGGGAAATTGCGAAGGGGCATTTTTAAAGGCCCTCAACCATGCCAGAGAAAGAACGCAGTTTAACAAACCCATTATAAATTTCCAGGCCATAGGCCATAAGCTTGCAAGAATTTTTAGTCATATCCAATCCCTTAAGTGGCTGACCTACTACTCTGCATGGTTGTGTGACCATCAAACCCAAAAAATGTCCAGAACTGTGCCTCTTTTTACTTCCATGGTAAAACACCATGTACCTGAAACCGCCAAGATGATCATTGATGAAACCATTACGGTATTTGGGGGGTATGGCTATTTCCTGGATCAGGATGTCGAAAGGAGATATAGGGACAATCGCATTATTGAAATCTATGAAGGGACCGTAGAGGTTCAGCTAAACAACATTGTTCGAATCCTAAAAAAGCTGAATCTCGATTTTATCGGTTCCACCCTTCTCTGAATGAAACAGCTCATAGTGATCAGCGGTAATGGATTACTATAGCTTGCGAAGCTTGTCCCTGAGCACTTAGTTTTTCTGCACGTTTAGAAATGTCTAATTGTGTTTTCTTGCTATCTTAACAAGGCCCTTGAAATAATGGTCTTCTCCATCTCCTTGGTGCCCTCATAAATCTCTAAAATCTTTGCAGCACGGTAAAGACGATTTACCTTATATTCATCAATATAACCATAACCGCCATGTATTTGAACAGCCTCGTCAACACAACGAACTGCCATTTCAGCTGAAAACCACTTGGCCATTGCAATCAGGGCATGATCTATCTTACCCTGATCAACAAGCCAGGCCGCCTCATAATAGAGATTTCTGGCAGCTCTTGCCCAGGT
>JAFDHR010000410.1 GCA_019308645.1 Deltaproteobacteria bacterium | reverse complement strand
AGTTTGTGTATTAATTGCGCTATACCGTTAGAGAGCCGCCCTGCTGCTTGGGGACTATTGGTAATAAACGGTTGTGAACCAATGGAATATCGGCATGTTGAACCACATGGCTGTAAAAATCCTGCGGTATATTCGGGCTGGAATAAATACTCCGAATGGGAAATGGCTAACAAATGATCCTCATATTTGATAAATTAGAATACGAGACGGACGGAGCCTATCTCCTGAAATTCGGAGATCAAAAAGAGTGGGTTCCTAAATCCCAGGCCGAAATCCTAAACGAAGACACCAGAGGCCCGGAACACGGCGGAGAGATAGAGGTCCCGCGCTGGCTGGTAGAGAAGAAGGGGCTGGAGGGGTATGAGGTCTAAAAAAAATCATTTTGAGGCACTTGAGAGGATTGGAAATGGCAAGCAAGACTTATATGATAACACCGGTTGCTAAATGCAGGCAAACACAAAGGGATCGTTGGTTAAATCCACCTCGCCCTTGTGTGGCTAAATATCGGGCGTTTAAAGATGAGGTAAGGTTAAATAAGGTTGAATTGCCGGAATCAGGGTTTCATGTTTTATTTATGTTGCCTATTCCTAAGTCCTGGTCGAACCAAAAACAACAGGAAATGTGTATGAAACCGCATCAGGTACGGCCCGATCTCGATAATTTATGCAAGGCTCTGTTTGATGCAACTTATAAGGAAGATTCGGTTATTTGGGATTACAGGGCGACTAAAGTTTGGGGCCGAGAAGGAATGATAGTTATTCAATCAATAAATCATTCTTGACAAATATATTTTTATAGCTTACTATAAGGGTGCGATGAAAGTGTACTTTTATAAACCAATAGAACCCAAGTCTCCTTGTATCCGTGAGGGCAAGGCACTAAGTACATTAGTGATCGCAGGCTTGGGTATTTTATTGGAGGCTTATGGGAAAATCAATAGATATGATAGGCCAACAATTTGGAAAATTGGTGGTTTTGAAAAGAGCACAAAGCGATAAAAGATGGTATAATAGTAAATGGTTGTGTAAATGTGATTGTGGGAATGAGCCATGAAACAATACTGGAAAATTCTGGCCGCCTTTTTCTTGGTAGCCATGCTACTTGCTTGGTCGGCCTGGACAGAATGGGGAAAAAGATTGTCTTTTACGACCTTCGATCTCACCCCTATGATTGAAGAGCTATTAGACAAAACTTCCGACCTTGAAAATGAAACAGAGTATTTCCAGTGGAAGAAAGGGGGACTGAAAGAAATACTTATAGCGGAGATGATAAATTATGATACAGCAGGAAACTATGATATTGAGAAGGGAATTTATAAACATAATCGATTGATAGGGAAGGACTGATATGAAACCCCTCGACATCCTAATCCTTCTGTTTTTCGGGGCTACCATTGTTTTCATGCTCTGCTGGAACGGTGTTCCACTCCCCGCATTAGAACCAGAACCGCCCTTGGCTATTACGCTGGCGCAATATGAAAAACTGTCAGATGCGGATAAAGAAAATTATGGCCTATGGAAATGGCAGGACGTAACATTTTGGTGTCCTCATTGTGGGGCGCAATACACCTTAAAAGTCAAGCCCCGCACAGAGTATTTCAGGTATATGGAAGATGATATAAGGTATTTTATAAATCCGAATGGCTATGGGTTTTATTTTCCGGATGTATCCTTCTGGGTAATCCAATTGACCAGAATGGAAGAAGAATCGGGTAAGGAACTGATATATAGATGTCAATAATGCAACAAGGTTTTTTGTTTGCCGGTATGCAGGAGTGAGCTTCCGGGGAAATTTCCGGTGGCGGGGGTCAGCGGTTACAGATAAGCCGGTCAGGGGAAATGAGAATATTAATAGCTTGTGAATATAGCGGTATTGTTAGGGATGCTTTTAGGGATAAAGGGCATGCTGCATGGTCTTGTGACTTATTACCTACTGAAAAACCTGGCAATCATGTTCAGGGCAATGTATTGAAAATGTTGACTGATAATTGGGATATGATGATAGCGCATCCGCCATGCACACATTTAGCAGTATCAGGTGCAAGATGGTTTGAAAATAAAAGAATAGAACAGGCCAAGGCACTTGAATTTGTCCGATTGCTCCTGAACGCTCCTATCAAGAAAATATGCCTTGAAAATCCTGTAAGTATAATATCAACCAGAATAAGAAAACCAGATCAATATATTCAGCCATGGCAGTTCGGGCATGGTGAAACCAAAAAAACAGGATTATGGCTAAAAAATCTTCCACTGCTAAAACCAACAAATATTATTGAAGGACGAGAAAACAGAATACATAAAATGGCTCCAAGCAAAGACAGGGGGAAACTAAGATCACTTACATATCAAGGAATTGCGGAAGCAATGAGTTCACAATGGTCTGATTTGTCTTGACCCGGTCAGGGACAATATTACTTTTTAAGCTCAGGAGAAGGATGGTTTTTGCGGCCAACACCAATTCACACCCTGGCCGGTAATTGTTTACCCACGTCCCGAGTTGAGATGAGAATAAATACCTTGCCAGAGGCAACAAGAGGCGGATCTCTGTAACTTCGCACGACTGACAGCACGAGGGCCGGACATAGAGTGTCAGCCGCTCCGGTCAAGTCTCTGGCAGGGCACAAAAAAGCCCCACTCGGTTAAAAGTGGGGCTTAGTTTTACATGGCCGGAGCCGATTTACATAGATTTAGTTAAAT
>JAFDHR010000409.1 GCA_019308645.1 Deltaproteobacteria bacterium | reverse complement strand
ACCCCACTTCGTTATATGATCCGGCACTTGCTGAATAATACTGCCAGTCTTTTTAGCATTAATAAATTTCATAATGATTTGAAATCACAAGGTATTCCTTGTGGGAAAAATTCCTTGCATGAATATCTTGATCACCTTTCGGATGCCTTCTTGTTCTTCCCGGTATATGTGCATACACGTTCAGAGCGAGCGCGTATGGTTAACCCTAAAAAGATTTACGCGATTGACCCCGGGCTTGTTCAAGCGTGTTCACGCAGTGTCCAGCATGATTGGGGGCATCTGTTAGAAAATTTTGTTTTTCTGGAACTGCGCCGGTCTCACAATGTGATTGAATATTACAGGACAAATAGCGGAAGTGAGGTAGATTTTTTGGTAACTGATAGCCGGGGTGAGGAATCACTGATCCAGGTGAGTGCACAAATGGATGATCCTCCTACCAGGAAACGTGAGTTAAAGGCCCTTTTTGAAGCCATGGAGGAGTGTGAAAAAAGGCAGGCTACCATAATCACGCTGCACCAGGAAGAGCATTTGCAGACCAAATCCGGTCATATTCATATCATGCCAGCCTGGCTGTGGGCCTTATCTTCATCGGCAAAGAATTCTTAGCGGGAGATGTTGCTCTCCCGGGCGCATAAGTTTTGTTTCCTTCGAATTCAAAAAAATGCTATTTAATTATGGCCCCATTCACTCAAGGGTAGTAATTTTATTGGGCCAAGCGTGGGATCATTAAGGGGATGAAAAAATGAATAATGTCAAGAGCAACGATTTCTTTTCACGAGCAGAGAAGTCTCTGCGTGAAAGCGAGGCCCAGAAAAAGGCAATCCTTGATGCATCAATTGACAGAATCAGGCTTGTTGACAAGGATCTGAGAATAATCTGGGCAAACCAGACAACAGCCAGAAGTCTCAATGTAGCCCCAGAAGATCTAGTAGGTAAATTTTGCTATAGAGTATTTGTGGGCAGAGATAGCCCCTGTCCTGAATGCCCAACCAAAAAAGCACTTAAATCCGGTAACATTGAACATGCTATTTTACATCAACTGTATTCAAAGGGCATAGAAGGAGAAACATATTGGGATACCTATACTGTGCCTATTAAAAACGAATCAGGCGATATTGTAAATCTTATTCAGGTTGCCAGAAACATCACCGAGCGCATGCAGGTAGAGCGAGCCCTGAGGGAAAGAGAGAGGGAATTGGAGCTCAAGACAAGCAGTCTTGAGGAAGCAAATGCTGCATTGAAGGTCTTACTGAAGAAAAGGGACGAAGACAAAATAGAGCTTGAAGAAAAGGTTCTTTCCAATGTGAAGCAACTGATCTTTCCCTACGTGGCAAAAATCAAAAAGAGCCCAATAGATGACAGGCAGATGACCCTTCTAAATATCATTGAATCAAATCTTGATGACATTGTTGCACCATTTTCGCGCCAGCTGGTCTTGAAATATAGCAATCTTACTCCAAAAGAAATTCAGGTCGCCGGTCTTGTCAAAGAGGGCAAAACCACCAAAGAGATAGCCCAATTGCTGACTTCGAGCACAGACGTAATCGAGTTTCACCGAAAGAATCTCAGAAAGAAACTAGGCCTCAGAAATAAAAAATCAAATCTCAGATCCTACCTGTTATCCCTCACATAATAGTAGTTTTAGCATACCAGTAACCTACCATACTTTTCCTATTGACTTTTCTATTTTCTAATGCATTAATCCCAAATCAGGCTGGAATTGTTGTTTCTAACCTTACTGGGGAGTAATCATGGAGGAGGATTTTCCAGAGGTTATGGTTTGAGCCTTCGTTAGAGCGGGAACGGTCGTCTCTACACTCTTGACAGAATGAATGGCGGTAAAAGATTTTTTCTTTAAACGCCGTTCTTTTTTGGGGTTAGAAAAGGGACCGGGGAACTATGCAAAGGCTTGTTGGGCTACCTCTTTTTTGATTCTTTCTGCAAGAGTGTCTTCTGCAACATCAAGATCATAATCCATTTGAAGGCCAAGCCAGAAAGAGGGGGAATTGCCGAAATAGGTCGCAAGACGTAAGGCCGTATCTGCTGTGATACTCCTTTTCCCATGGATAATTTCATTGATCCTGCGTGGTGACACTCCAAGACCCCTTCCTAACTGATTCTGGCTGATATTCAGCGGTTTAAGGAATTCCTCAGACAGAATCTCTCCAGGATGAACCGGAGGTATCTTGTTTTCATTCATTCTTTTCACCTCAATGATAATCTACGATTTCAACATCGTAAACATTTCCTTTATGCCATTTAAAACAAATCCGCCATTGATCGTTTATTCGGATGCTGCATTGACCTTCTCTATTTCCTGACAATGCCTCAAGTCTATTGGCCGGAGGGACCTTAAGATCATTTATTGTCGAGGATCGGTTTAACATTCTTAACTTACGGAATGCTATCTTTTGAATATTCTGAGGCAGTTTTCGGGAAAAATGTCTTTTAAATATATTATCGGTTTCTCTACATTTGAAGTTTTCAATCATTTTGTATAAATAATATAATGCATAACGTTATAAGTCAAGAATTTGATTTTAAAAAAGCACGGGCCGATTAATTTGATAGTATAGAAAATCCCATTTTTTAGACAGGCCTGCCCTGGCGCGACGACACAGGAAAATGATCCTGTTTCGGAAATATTGTCGTAGCTTGGAGTCTATAACTAATCCTTGCATGCCAGGTCTGGGCCAGGGA
>JAFDHR010000408.1 GCA_019308645.1 Deltaproteobacteria bacterium | reverse complement strand
TTTAATTAGACATTAAATGATAAAAAGGAAACGCCTTAGTTGGATTGATGGGAAATAATTCGGACACACTGCCATTATGAAGTCAAATAAATCAGCCCAAAAAAATCGCTGATATATCGGGATCAGGCAAAATTGCCTTATACGTAAATGTTGGCCAGCAATATAGAGGAACAGGAAATCCATGAATCCGAAGATCACGATCAGGAACGAGACAGATCATGATATGAACGCGATTACCGAGGTGACGGTCGCCGCGTTTGAGACCCTGGAAATCAGCAATCACACGGAGCAGTTCATCATCGCGGCACTACGCGCTGCCAAGGCCCTTGCGGTATCGCTCGTTGCAGAAGTGGATGGCCAGGGGATAGGGCACATTGCCTTCTCTCCTGTGACCATTTCGGACGGCACTCTGAACTGGTACGGTCTTGGACCAGTTTCGGTGTTGCCGGCGTACCAGCGGCAGGGCATTGGCAAAACCCTGATCCGGGAAGGGCTGTCACGGCTGAAAGAGATGAAGGCTCAAGGATGTTGTCTCGTGGGACATCCGGATTACTACCGGAAATTTGGGTTCGATAACACATCGGAACTGGTGTATGAGGGAGTGCCACAGGAGGTCTTTTTCGTTATGTCTTTCCACGGGCAGACTCCGCAGGGCACCGTCGTCTTCCACGAAGGTTTCAAGGCAGATGGCCAACATGGGGCTGCAATCGACGACGCTGCGCGTCGCGAATGAGCCCCTGCGTTATATTTTCTGAATACTTGCGGAGATTTCAAATCATGAGCAAAAACATAGTTGACATTGGGAAACATGCTGTAGACAGGGCTTTCAGTTTTTTAGATAATATTCTTAATCCGCCTCTAAAGGAGGTGGGACTATTAGCACAAGATCAGGTGCGTTACTGGAGGTATAAAAACCAAATCAGGATTTTGAATCGTGCAAGTGACATTTTACAAGCGAATGAAATTAATCCGAGAAAAGTTCCCGTAAAAACGCTTGCCCCTTTATTAAAGAATGGCTCGATGGAAGAAGACGAAAATATGCAAAATAGATGGGCAGCTTTATTGGCTAAAGCAGCAAATCCCAATTATTCCCTGGATTTTGTGACAATCTTTAGCGAAGTTTTGAGGCAACTTTCTCCCGTTGAGGTTCAGATATTAGATTTAATGTATGATGCATACCTGAGTACTCCTACAGAAAAAATAAATGATGTCATTGTTAACCATGGAGCTATTAGAGAAATCATTAATACCCCACCAGACGAGTACGTTCTGCTAATCCAGAATTTACTTCGGCTTAATCTGGCCAGGATTCATGCTCAAGGAGTGACATTTGGTCTCACCGCTCCCAAAGATGACATGAAGGACCTTACCAGACTAAGCTATTACGGCGTGAAATTCGTTGAATATTGTAGAACGGAAGGGGGAATTGACAGTCCAGCAATATAACCTTGCTCTTGCAGCCGACAGCTAACCGCTGCGGCTGAAGAGCCCGAACACAGTAAATGAAAGGTAGGTACTTATGAAAACTTTCGATGTTACAAGGACTCTATACAAAGTAAGTGATTTTCTTGGATGGCAGAAAGCAGGTACGCTTATATTAAGTCCGAGCTTCCAAAGAAGATCGGTTTGGAAAAAAGGGGCTAAATCCTACCTTATTGATACCATTGTACGTGGTCTACCTATTCCAATATTATTCATCCGAGAAAGGAGATCTGATCTGACAAGTTTTGAACCTACTCGCGAAGTAGTTGACGGTCAACAAAGAATTCGCACATTAATATCATACATTTCTCCTAATATTTTAAATGATCTTAATGAAGACAGGGATATTTTCACTGTCATGAAATCTCATAATAAAGAATTCGCCGGTAAAACATTTCCAAAATTATCTGATGATATGAAAGCTAGAATTTTGGATTATCAGTTCAGTGTTCACGTATTGCCTCCAGGCATCGATGACAGAGAAGTCCTTCAAATATTTGCAAGAATGAATTCAACTGGGACAAAACTCAATAATCAAGAATTAAGAAATGCGGAATATTTTGGAGAATTTAAAACCTCAATGTATGAAACAGGCTTTAGGCATCTAAATAGATGGAGGAAGTGGAAAATTTTTACAGAAGATAATATTTCGAGAATGGCAGAAGTAGAATTAACCAGTGAATTCGCAATTTATATGCTCAATGGGATTACGGCAAAAAAGAAGGGAATAATAGATAAGTCTTACGAAAATAAAGATATTGAATTTCCCGAAAGGAAAGAGCTTGAAAGACGTTTTGATAGCGTAATGGACTCTATAGACGATGCATTTGGATCAGATATGCCATTTTTACCTTTCAAGAATAAAACAATTTTTTATGGCTTGTTTATAGCGTTTTGCAAAGCTCTATTCAACGATATGCTGTTGACTGAGTATAGAAAACCAAAAGCAATAACTCAGAATCAAATCAATTCAATTATGAGTTTTGCTGAGAAATTAGAAAAAAAGGATATTCCTTCAGAATTACTTGAAGCCATTACACGACGAACCACTGATTTATCATCTAGGAAAATGTTAATTAAATATTTTATTGATGCATTACGATCTGATGCCTAGGAGCCTGTCCGACAATTCACTGTTACAAAAAATAGGCCGTTGAAAATTGAGCCGGTTAGTCGAGCAGGCAGCTTTTTTTGAAAAATAGAGAAAAATATTCTGCTAAACA
>JAFDHR010000407.1 GCA_019308645.1 Deltaproteobacteria bacterium | reverse complement strand
ACTTTGACATGTTGACAAATAGCTCTTTCCCTCAGAACGAAACAGGCTTGCCATTAAAGGCAGGCCTTTATTGATTAGGTATACTATAATCTGTTTTTGGATAAAATCAAGTTATTTAAAAAATAAAGCTTAACGTGCCAAATACTTGAAAATAAGGAAACTTCATCTTACATCTGCTAATCACAATATCAGCTTTTGGAAAGTGAGGGCAAATCAGGAGTTGGTTGTAGCCCATTTTGGCAGCCGTTACTGAGCTGGACCAAAGATTTTTTTCCTCCCAGAGACTTGGCCCATCCTCAATATAAAGAGGTGACTCCAAATCATACATATACATCATTTTTTCATCAACCGCTTTGATGACCACATGACCCCGGGCAAAAAACAGATATCCATAGAATTGGTCATCCGGTCCCAATATCCTCCAGAGTCTTGGATCAATTTGTTGCGGTAATTCAATTCTTGATTATTTTCAACAAGAAATGCTAAATTACAATTGACCAACACAAAAAAAGGAGAAGATAATGTCTAACGGAAAGACAGTCTCGAGTCTTAGACTCATACAGGAAGCAGATATAAAAGATAAAGTGGTGCTCATCAGAGTTGATCATAATACAGTCAAAAAAGGGAAAATAAAAGATGCTTCAAGGATCGACGCAAGCCTTGGTACCATCTTCAATGTTGTTTCAAGAGGTGGAAAGCCCATCTTAATGACCCATATTGGAAGGCCGAGGGATAAAAAAACCGGAAAGATAAGCTGTTTGCCTGATAGATCAGTAAGTCCGATTGTTGCATATTTAGAGAAAAAATTGCGGATAAAGATCGAGGTTCCAGATTTTAGTATACACCCTGAAACTGGAATAACCAATATTGATAGATCTATTTGGGCGTCTATTTTACGCCTGAGAGAGGGTGCGATAGGGGCTATCTATCTTCCGAATATAAGGTGGTTTCAGGGAGAACAGACAGACGGACCGGAACGCAGCAGACTTGCCAGGAAGTTGGCAAGCCTCGCAGGTGTCTATGTAAATGATGCTTTTGGCTCATGGCGTCCTCATGTTTCCACCTTTGATATTACAAAATATCTTCCTTCTTATGCGGGTTTTTTACTACAAGAGGAGATCAAAAACCTTGAAAAAGTTCTTAACCCCACTCGACCTTTTTTAGCGATAGTGGCTGGGACTAAATACGATACAAAGATTGGTCCTTTGAAAGAATTATACAAAAGGGTAGATCATCTGATTTTAGGCGGAGTTATGTATAATACCTTTCTGTCTGCGAAATATGGCATAAACATTAGTGCCGTTCCAAAAGAAGATATTGATCTTGCTCAAGAGTTTGTTCGTTTGGATAAAGGAAAAGGAAAGATAGCAGAACTCCCACTACTTGTAGAATCCGAAAATCTTGGGCAAAGGAAAAAAGGAAAAATAAAAACCATAGCTGTTAAAAATTTCCGGAAAGGTGACAGCTATAGTTACATCCTCGATGCTGATCCAGACTCATTTCATGACAGTCCTGTCTTAGATGTAATTCAATCGGCCAAAACCATCCTTGTTAATGCAGTGATGGGTCTTATTCCTCACTTTCGGGAGGGCTCAAAGGCACTTTACAAGGCAGTAGATGGAAACAGGCAGGCCCTGAAACTATACGGAGGGGGTGATACCATCGAGGAATTAAAATATTCATGCCCTGGTATATATATGAAAGGCCTGGACAATCCTCACTGTTATTATTTTACAGGTGGGGGAACAGTCCTCAAGGCGTTAGAGGAAGGAAGCCCCTTTAAGATCGGACCTGTAGAGCGACTCTTAAGAAAATAACTACAATGACACCTACACCAATCTTTGATCCTCAAGCAAAGGGCAGGGCCATGAGGATCGCTGCCTTTATGTCAGGCTCTGGAACCAATGTAATCCGGCTGCTTGAAAGAGAAAAGGAACTGGAGAAGGAGCTTGGTGGATCCCCCTTTCACATTATCTTCATCTTTAGTGACCGTTCTGATGGTAGCTCATCAGGGGAAGAAATTGCCCTTGATAAAGGAATCCCCTATTTCAGTTACGATATAAGAAAGTTCTATTCCCTAAGGGGATTAAAGAGGTCTGCTGTAACCCCGGCAACTTTATCAGCCAGGAGGGAGTTTGACTCTGTGGCCTCTCGTTTGATCAAGGCCTTTGATATAGATATAATAGCCCTGGCAGGATATATGAGTTATCTCACATTACATCGATGTGTCAATGTACATCCAGCTGATCTTTCTATACTTACATCCGATGGAAAAAGGAAATATGTGGGTGATTATGCAGTGGGAGATGCAATAGCCAATGGAGAAACTTCTCTACGTTCCTCAACCATTTGGGTAGATGCAGGGGTAGACACTGGACCCATCTTGGTGGTCTCAAATGCCCTTGCAGTAACCCTACCTTCTCTATTACCGGATTTACTTAAAGACAGAGAAGCCTTTAAAAAAGTGGTCGATGCACACCAGAAGCGTCTTAAAGAGTTAGGTGACTGGAAAATTTTCCCTCAAACAGTGGAGATGATAGCAAGGGGGCGCTTTTCTCTGGATGAAGATAATAATGTGTATGTAGATGGGAAGCCTGTTCCCAAAGGGTATCGGCTTGAGGAATAAGCCCTGAGAAAGCTAAAAGTGAGGAAATTATGGATTTTTCTTTTACCGAAGAGCAGTTGATGTTCAAGGAACAGGTGATGC